>DASRES010000032.1 GCA_035651955.1 Acidimicrobiia bacterium | reverse complement strand
CCCGGGCGTGCACCTCGGCGTGACGACCGCCACCTCCGCTGCTCGCAACATCTACGACGCGCCCAGCGAGGACTGGTCGTCGACGACGGTGCTGGCCGCGGCCGCGCACCACGTGGTGCTCGCGGACCGGTCGTGCGCGTGCCTGCACGTCGTCGACGTCGACAGCGGCACGGCGCGCGACGTCCCGCTGTTCGCGCGCGGCGCGTCGTTCGCGCCCGACGGGCACACGCTCGCGATCGCAGGCGGCCAACCCGAGACGTGGACCGTGCTCGACGTCGACGACCTCTCGTTCGACTCGATCCCGTCGCCCGGCGTCGCGGACTCCACGCCCGCTTGGTCACCCGACGGTCGCTGGCTCTTCGGCTGGTCGTACACGGCCGTAACGGCGTACTCGACGGTCGACGGGCAGACGTACGACGTCCCCGGGGCCGCGGGCGCGACCCGCTTCGCCGTCGTGGCGCGGTGACCCGCGGGGGCGCCGTACGATCGATGCGTGGTCGACGACGCCGACGACGGCGACCTCGTGATCGTGGACCTCGACGAGCCCGAGCCCGGGACGCCCCGCGCCGTGTGGCGCGCGTACGACCAGACGTACGCGGTGCTTCCCTTCGGGCTCGGTGTCGTCCCGCGGCGCGTCCACCGCGAGGCGACGCCCGTCCCGACGGTGTGGATGCTGACGCTCGTCGTGCTCGTCGCGATGACGATGCTCGTGCGCTGACCCGGCCGACGGGCGCGCGCCGCTACTTGCGGTGGATCAGGTTGAACCGCTCGGTGACGACGGGGTCGCCCGTCTTGTCGTCGCGCCAGACGGTCTCCATCACGACGAACGTCATCGTGCGTCCCTTGCTCTCGCGCTCGTACATGTCGACGACCTTGCCCTCGCTGACGAGGACGTCGCCGACGACGATCGGCCGGTGGTACTCGAACTCCTGCTCCCCGTGCAGGACGATGCCGCCCTGGCCCATGAGCTGACCCATCGCCTTGTGCATCGGGTTGTTGCCGCCGGTCGGGTCGGGCGGCTGGTCCTCACGGCGCGCGCCCATGTGGTTCATCGCGAACGAGAACGTGGGCGGCGCAGGGACGTCGTCGAAGCCGGCGGCGCGCGCCGCGTTGACGTCGTGGTAGATCGGGTTCTGGTCCTTCAGCGCGGCCGCGAAGTACGACACGGGACCACGCTCGACGTGCACGCGTGCGGCGCCGGTCGGCTGGCCGATGATCTCCGGGTCGACGGTCATGGGACGCGCTCCTGCTCGCTCGGGCGGGGTCGTTGCGACGGTGGCGGGACGCTAGCGCGGCGCCCCGTCTGCTTTCACAGGCCGCCGGACCCCGCGATACGGTGACGGCCACGTCAGTTTTCTCGCGTTGGAGGGAGGCGCGCACATGGGGCTCCTCGACGGCAAGGTCGCGATCGTCACCGGTGCCGGGCACGGTGTGGGCCGGGGCGAGGCGGTCGAGCTCGCGGACCAGGGAGCGAAGGTCGTCGTGAACGACCTCGGCGGCGCGGTCTCGGGCGGGGGCGGCGACAAGCAGGTCGCCGACGAGGTCGTCGACGTGATCAAGCAGCGTGGCGGCGAGGCGGTCGCCAACTACGACGACGTCTCCGACTTCAACGGCGCCAAGAACATCCTCGACACCGCGCTCGAGGCGTTCGGCCGGCTCGACGTCGTCGTGAACAACGCCGGCATCCTGCGCGACAAGATGATCTTCTCGATGGCGGAGGAGGACTTCGACGCCGTCATCCGCGTGCACCTCAAGGGCACGTGGAACACCATGCACCACGCCTCGGTGTACTGGCGGAACGAGTCGAAGGAGGGCCGCCAGCCGCGGGCCGCGATCGTCAACACCGTGTCGAGCGCGGGCCTGCAGGGGCAGGCCAGCCAGTCGAACTACGGCGCCGCGAAGGCCGGCATCGCCGCGCTGACGATCATCGGCAGCCTCGAGCTCGCGCGCTACGGCGTGCGCGTCAACGCGGTCGGCCCGGGCGGCTTCACCCGGATGGTCGGCCAGGCGTACAAGGACATCGAGATCAAGGAGCCCGAGTCCTACACCGAGTTCAACAACATGAACCCGGGCAACTCGGCACCCGCGGTCGCGTGGCTCGCGTCCGACGACTCGATCCCGGTGACGGGTCAGGTCCTGCGGCTCGTCGGCAACAACCTCGCGCTCTACTACCCGTGGGAGATGGGCGAGCAGTTCTTCGCGACGGACAAGGACGGGAACCCGACGCGCTGGGACCCGGCCGACATCGGGCCCACGCTGCACAAGTACGTGTTCAAGACGATCAACCCCGGCATCGCCAAGATCCAACGGTAATGGCGACGCGCGGAGCGGCGAGCGTCGGCGGGCCGGGTATCCCGGCCCGCCAACGAGTGCGACCGACAACAGGGCTGCGGAGCGAGCTCGCAGGAGCGGCGAGCTCGCGAGCGCGACCATGAGACGGGTCGCGATCGTCGGCGCTGCGCTGTCGGACATCGGACGCGTCGACACGAAGTCGCCGTTCGAGCTGCACTACCAGGCGACGAGCCGCGCCGTCGCGGACGCCGGGCTCACGAAGGACGACGTCGACGGGTTCGGCTCGTGCGGCACGGGTCTGCTCGCGCCCGTCGAGGTCGCGGAGTACCTGGGCCTGCGTCCGACGTGGGTCGACGGGACCGGTGTCGGCGGCAGCACGTGGGAGTTCATGGTCGAGCACGCGACCGCGGCGATCGCGCACGGCCACGCCGAGGTCGTCGTGCTCGTCTACGGGTCGACCGCACGTGCGGACCTGAAGGCGGGCCGGCGCAGCGCGAACCTCTCGTTCGGCGCCCGCGGCCCCGTGCAGTTCGATGCGCCGTACGGTCACACGCTGATCTCGAAGTACGCGATGGCGGCTCGGCGCCACATGTACGAGTTCGGGACGACGATCGAGCAGCTCGCCGAGATCGCCGTCTCGAGCCGGTACAACGCCTCGCTCACACCGTTCGCGTACTACCGCGACCCGATCACGATCGACGACGTGCAGAGCTCGCGGATGATGGCCGACCCGCTCACGAAGCTGCACTGCTGCATCCGGTCCGACGGCGGCGGCGCCGTCGTCCTCACCACCGAGGAGCGCGCACGCGACCTGCCGAAGAAGCCCGTCTGGGTGCTGGGGACCGGCGAGACGACGTCGCACACGACGATGAGCGAGTGGGAGGACTTCACCGAGTCACCCGCGGTGCGCTCGGCGAAGCTCGCGTTCGACCGCGCCGGCCTGACGCCCGACGACGTCGACGTCTGCCAGATCTACGACGCGTTCACGCCGATGGTCCTCTTGTCGTTCGAGGCGCTCGGCTTCTGCAAGAAGGGTGAGGGCGGGCCCTTCGTCGCCGACGGGAGGATGCGCGTCGGCGGCGCGCTCCCGACCAACACCGACGGCGGCGGCCTGTCGTGCTGCCATCCCGGGATGCGCGGCATGTTCCTGCTCGTCGAAGGCGTCCGGCAACTGCGCGGCGAGTGCGGCGATCGTCAGGTCGCGGACGCGGAGATCTGCTGCGTGAACGGGACGGGCGGCTGGTTCTCGTCGGCGAGCACCGTCCTGCTCGGCGTCGACTGACGCGAACGAGCCCCGTCGGTCACACCCCGTCGACGACGTACATGCGACAGCGCGCCGCGCCCTCGCGCAGCGTGCGCGCCGCGGTGTACTCGTCGCCGTGGTACCAGGCGAGGGCGGCATCCATCGTCGGGAACTCGATGACGACCGTCCGGCCCGCGGGCTCCTCGCCCTCGAGCGGCTCGACCGGCCCGCCCCGCACCACGTACCGACCGCCCGCGCGCTCGATGCTCGACGCGGCGTGCGTCTTGTACACGTCGTAGCGCTCCGGGTCGGTGACCTCACCCTGGTAGATGACGTACGCGGCCATGGCGCGCGTCAGCTCGCGGCGCCCACGAGCGGGGGCGCACCGAAGAAGCCGCGGTGCACGACGTGCGCGAGCGTGTCGAGCATCACGTCGTCGTCGAGGTCGAGCCGGCGCGAGACGAGCGCGTAGTTGAACCGCTCGAGCATCGCCATGAGCGCCGCGACCGACGTCGCCGCATTGACCGCCTGCCGCGCGTGCGCCTCCTCCATCCGCTCGCCGAGCTTGCTCGCGATCTGGGTGAAGGACCGCACGCCGAGCCGGTTCGTCTCGCGGTCGCTCCCCTGGTCCTCCATCCACGCGCGGATGATGGGGCCGTAGCGGCGGTAGGTGCCGACGAAGCCGGCGAGGAAGCGACGCAGCTCGCCGTACCCGTCCTCGTCGGGCCCGATCGCGCCGATCGACTCCGCGAGCGACGACCACTCGTGCGCGCACTCGACCGCCAGCGCGCGCAGCAGGTCCTCCTTGTTCGCGAAGTACAGGTAGAACGTCCCGTGCGACGTGCGCGCCGCGCGCACGATGTCGTCGACACGGGCCGAGTGGTACCCGCGGTCGGCGAACACCCGCATCCCGGCGTCGAGCAGCTTGCGCATCGTGCGCCGCCCCTGCGCGCGCAGCTCGCGCTGCTTCGCAGGCGTTCCCGACGCCTGACCGTCGACGACCGCGGGCCGCGACGCGCGTGTGCGCTTCCGGCCGTCGTTGCGGTTGCCCTTGTTAGATTCGCTCACGATGCTCCCGGCGACGGCGCGTGAAGCGGCACGGCGGTTCGGGGACGTCCCAGCGTACGTGACGCCGTCAGGATGGTCGATCACGTACCGGGACCTCGACCGCGTGTCGGACGAGGTCGCCGTCGGCCTGTCACGCCGTGGCGTGCGCGAGGGCGACGTGGTCGCGCTCCTCCTCCCACCCAGCGGCGAGTACCTCGTCGCGTACGTCGCCGCGGCGAAGCTCGGCGCGATCACCGCCGGGGTCAACGACCGCCTCTCCCCCGCGGAGCGCGACGCGGTGCTGGACACGGCCGGTGCGCGGCTCGTGCTCGCGGCGCCCGGGCTCGCACCCGACAGGGCGCGCGTCGACGCCGACGTCCTGGAGGTCGAGCCTGCGCCCGCGCTCGACGAGCTGTTGCGCGACGCGCGCGTGCGCGACGGCTCCCCGCCGGAGCTCGCGCCCGATCCCGACCGCGCAGTCGCGATCATCTTCACGTCGGGAACGACAGGCCTGCCGAAGGGCGCGCTGTACGGCAACCGGCAGCTGACCTTCATCACCGACACCGACGTGGGCCGCAACTGGGGAACGGGCGGGCGCGGCTTCACCGGGACGTCGTTCGCGCACCTCGGGTTCATGACCAAGCTCCCCGGCAACCTGCGGCGTGGCGGCACCAATTTCCTGATGGAGCGCTGGCGCGCCGCCGACGCGCTCCGGCTCGTCTCGGAGCAGCGGATGACGACGGTGTCGGGCGTTCCCGCGCAGCTCGCGCTCATGCTGCGCCAACCGGACTTCGACGCGTACGACCTCGACAGCGTCCGCTTCCTCCTCGTGGGTGGGGGCCCGATCACGCCCGGCCTCGCGGAGGAGGCGCGCGAGAGGTTCCACGCCGCGCTCGCGACGCGCTACTCGTGCACCGAGGCCGGCATCGGCCTCGGCACCGCGTTCGACGACCCCGAGGAGGACGCGGTCGTGAGCGTCGGCCGTCCTCATGCCGCGGTGGACCTCGCGCTGCTCGACGAGGAGGACCGACCGGTTGCGCCCGGCGAGGTCGGGCAGGTCTGCCTGCGGTCCCCGGCGGTGATGTCGGGTTATTGGCGCGACCCCGACGGGACCGCGGCCGCGTTCACCGCCGATGGTCACGTGCGCACCGGTGATCTCGGGTGGCTCGACGACCGGGGCCGGCTGCACCTCGTCGGTCGCAGCAAGGAGATGTACGTGCGCGGCGGGTACAACGTGTACCCGGTCGAGGTGGAGGCGGTCCTCTCGACGCACCCGAAGGTCGCCGCGGTCGCGATCGTCCCCCGACCGGACCCGGTGATGGGAGAGATCGGCGTCGCGTGCGTGGTCGCGCGCGACACGGCCGCGCCACCGACGCTGGAGGAGCTGCGCGAGCTCGGCGCCGGCCGCCTCGCCGCGTACAAGCTGCCCGAGGCGATCCACGTCGTCGACGCGCTCCCGCTGACCGCGATGGAGAAGGTCGACCGCCGCGCCCTCGCCGCGAAGGTCAACACACCGGTAGTGTGACGCCGATGTCAGGAACGAGACGCAGCTCGATCGGCGCGCGGAAGAGGCACCTCCGATGCAAGGAGCTGTTGGCCGCCCGTAGCGGCGAGCGTCCGCGGCCGGGGTATCCCCGGCCGCAGCGAGCGCGTCCATAAACATGGAACTCGAATTTTCTCCCGAGCAGGAGCAGTTGCGCGAGGGCGTGCACGCGGTGCTCGAGCGCGAGTGCCCGATCTCGCTCGTGCGCGCGCTCGTCGAGAAGCGCTGGACGGGCGGCGACGCGGAGCCCGAGGAGCTGTGGGCCCACATGGTCGAGCTCGGCTGGCCCGCGCTCACCGTGCCCGAGGCGGACGGCGGCCTCGGGCTCGGCGCGGTCGAGCTCGCCGTCGTCGCAGAGGAGCTCGGGCGGGTCATCGGGCCGGGTCCGTACCTCCCGACGGCGTCGCAGTTCGTGCCGGCCGTCCGCGAGCTCGGCGACGCCGCGCAGCGCTCGCGGTTCCTCGGCGCGGTCGCGTCCGGCGACGTGACCGGCACGCTCGCGCTCGCCGAGTCGACCGGCAGCTTCGATCCCGCTGACGTCGCGGTCGTCGCCGAGCCCACGTCCGACGGCGCGTACATCCTGAGCGGGTCCAAGCACTACGTGTTCGAGCCCGCGGTCGCGACGGAGCTCGTCGTCGTCGCACGCGTGCCGGGCACGACCGGTGACGCGGGCGTGGGCGCGTTCGTCGTGCCGCGCGACGCCGTCTCCGTGAACGTCCTCCCGTCTGTCGACCTCAGCCGGACGGTCGGCTCGGTCGAGCTGCGCGACGTGCGCGTCCAACCCGATCGCGTGCTCGCCGAGCCGGGCGCCGACCTCACGGCGGCGCTGCGGCGGGTCGTCGAGGAGGCCGTGACCGCGCTCGCGGTCGAGCTCGTCGGCACGTGCCAGACGATGTTCGACGTCACGCTCGAGTACGCGAAGCAGCGGGAGCAGTTCGGGGTGCCGATCGGGTCGTTCCAGGCGACGAAGCACAAGTTCGCCGACATGCTCATCCTGCTCGAGCGCGCCCGTGCGACGGGCTACTTCGCGGCGCTCACGATCGCGGAGGACGACGAGCGGCGCGCGCTCGCGACGTCGATGGCGAAGGCCGCCGCGGGCGATGCGGTCACGAAGATCGCGAAGGAGGGGATCCAGATCCACGGCGGCATCGGCTACACATGGGAGCACGACGTGCAGCTCTACGTTCGTCGTGCCCGCTCCAGCGACCTCCTGTTCGGCACTGCTGCGGCGCACCGCGCGCGCGTCGCCGACCTCATCGGCGTCTGAGGATCCCACCGAACCTCGCGGCCGGCGCGCAACGGTACGGGCGCGAGGACTGGGTCGCGCGTCTTCCCGCGGTCGTCGACGGGCTCGCGCGGCGGTGGTCGCTCGACATCGGTCGCCCGTACGAGCCCGGTGGGACGAGCGCGTGGGTCGCGCCGGTGCGGGCGCGCGACGGGGACGCGGTCCTGAAGGTCGCGTGGCGTCACTACGAGGCGGACGACGAGGCGGCCGGCCTGCGGGTCTGGAACGGTGACGGCACGGTCCGGCTGCTCGATGCCGCGGTCGTCGACGACGAGGAGACGGTCGCGCTGCTGCTCGAGCGGTGCGTCCCGGGGACGCCGCTGCGCGAGCGGCCGGAGACCGAGCACGACGTCGTGATCGCCGGGCTCCTGCCGCGACTCTGGCGCGCCCCCGCCGTCGGGCACCGGTTCCGGCCGCTGCAGGAGATGTGCGACGCGTGGGCGGACGCGTTCGAGCGGAAGCGCTCCGTCCTCGACCCGTCGACCACGAGAGACGGCATGGAGCTGTTCCGCGCCCTGCCCGCTTCCGCGGACCGCGAGGTGCTGCTGTGCACCGACCTGCACGCGGGCAACGTCCTCGCCGCGCAACGTGAGCGGTGGCTCGCGATCGACCCGAAGCCGTACGTCGGCGACCCGACGTACGACGTCGTGCAGCACCTGCTGAACTGCGACGAGCGGCTGTACGCAGACCCGTATGGGCTCGTCGCGCGGATGGCCGGCCTGCTCGACCTCGACGAGCAGCGTCTCCGCCAGTGGCTCTTCGCCCGGTGCGTGATCGAGTCGGCCGACCGGCCCGAGCTCGCCGACGTCGCGCGCGCGGTCGCGCCGCGCTGAGCGCGATCAGAGATCCGGCTCGCGCACGTCCCCGGCGTGCGACGGGAGCAGCGGCTCACGCCGAGGAACGACCATCGCGGAGAAGTCCGCGAACGCGATCACGTTGTCGAGCGGGTCCATCACGCGCACCTCGACGACGGTGAGCTGACGTCCCGCCCGCATCACGCGCGCTTCGGCCCGCACGACGTCGCCCTTCGGCCGACCGAGGTAGCGCACGTGGAGGTCCGCCGTGACGAGCGTGTTCTTCCCGGGCTCGAAGTTGCTCGCGCGCGCGGCGCAGGAACCGGCCGCGACGTCGACGAGCGTCGCGATCGCGCCGCCGTGCAGGTTGCCCGACCCGTTGAACGCCTCCGGCCGGACCGGCATCTCGACGACGACGGTGCCGGGCTCGTCGGTCGTCACCATGCGGATGCCGAGCAGCTTGTGCAGGGGCGTGAGCGCGAACGTCGCGCGCAGGTACTCGATCAGCTCTTCGCGGCCGACCTCGCCGTCGTCGTCGCTCATCGCACCGCGGTCGCCGCCTGGGCGCCCAACTCGAGCAAGCGGAAGTGGTGCGGCTCGACCTCGACGATCGTCCGCGAGCAGAAGTCGGGTGTCGAGCACACCACGCGCGGGTCGGCCGTCGCCGCGCCGACGACGACGTTGATCGCGACGAAGTGGGTCACGACGACGGTGTCCTCGCGCAGCTCGCGCAGCGCGGCGAGCACGTCCTCCCGCCACGCGCGCAGGTCGCCCGGGAGGTCGGGCCACGACGACGCCAGCACCGCGCGGAGCCACGGCACCCGCTCGTCCAGCGCGTCGCTCGGGGAACGCACCTCGCCGACGCGCTCGTCCACGACCGGTGTCGCGGCCCAACGCTCGGCGAGCGGTGCCGCCGTCTCGCGCGTGCGCCGCAACGGCGACACGACGATCGGCTGCGGCCCGATCGACGCGAGCGCCTCGGACGCGGCCTCGGCCTGCGCCCGCCCGACGTCGTCGAGGCCCGGATCGTGGTGGGCGCCGTAGCCGGCCGCCGGGTGGCCGTGACGGACGAGGACGACGCGCGGCATACGGGCAGCAACCTACCCGGGACCAATCCACCGCCGACGCCTGCGACGTAGTGTCCGGAGATGCTGCTGGAGTCCCTGGACGTCTCGCCCGCCGACTTCGAACGCGGAACCGGCTGGTCGATCGAGGAGCGCGGCGCGTGCCGCGGCGACGTGTGCGTCCCCCTGCCACCGTCGGCCCGGCGGGACGGCGGCCGCGTCGACGTCGCCGCGCTCGCGCCGCGGCTCGGGATGCCGCTCGTCGCGGACGAGGAGCACGGGCTGTGGGCGCTCGGACCGTCCGGCGGCCCGTCGGCGCGCGTCCTCACCGACGCGCGCGCGCGCGAGCTCGAGCTGCCCGACTTCGACGGCAACCCGTTCCGGCTGTCGAGCCTGCGCGGGCAGAAGGTGCTGCTCGTCGCGTGGGCGTCGTGGTGAGGGTGCCGCATGGACCTGCCCGGGTGGCAGGCGCTGCGTGAGGAGCTGCACCCGAAGGGCCTCGAGATCGTGACGGTCGCGCTCGACACCGGTGGTGTCGAGGCCGCCAAGCCCTTCGTCGACGCGGCGAACCCGTCGCATCCGTCGTTGCTCGACGTCGGGCACGTCGTCGACGAGCGCTTCGGCGTCGTCAACGTGCCCAACGGCGTGTGGATCGACGAGGAGGGGATGATCGTGCGGCCTGCGGAACCGGCGTTCCCCGGCCGCAATCCCGCGACCGAGCGGTTCCGGACGATGGACGTCAGCACGCTGCCACCCGACGTCGCCGAGATGATCAGCGAGGTCAAGAAGTTCCGCACCGACCCGGACGGCTATCTCGCGATGCTCCGTGACTGGGTCGCGAACGGGAGGGACAGCCGGTTCGCGCTGACACCCGACGAGGTGGTCGCGCGCTCGCAGCCGCGCTCCGACGACACCGCGCGGGCCGCCGCGCACTTCGAGCTCGGACAGCACCTGCACCGTGCCGGTGACCACGACGGTGCGATCCGTCATTGGCAGGCGGCGCACCATCTGCAGCCGCACAACTGGACCTACAAGCGGCAGGCGTGGAACTTCGAGGACCCCGTCCGCCAGGGGCGCACCGACAAGTACGACAGCTGCTGGATCGACGACGTCAAGCGCTTCGGCGCGGAGAACTACTACCCGCCCGTCGTCCCGTGACCCGCGAGATGCGGCACTGAGTGTCGGAATCCGACACTCAGTGCCGCATGTTCGCGAGTGTCAGTTGCTCTCGGCGGTGGTCGACGTCGTCGGCTCGTTCCGGCCGTACGAGTGGATGCCGGGGAGCTGCTGCCAGTTCGCGACTGAGGGATGCGCGATCCCGGCGGGACCCAACCCGAACGCGCGCAGCACGTTCATCGTCATCGCGATGATCATCGGCTCGTGCGGGTTCCCGGGGCCGGGCGGGTTCAGCTTGCTGATCCACCAGTTCGTCCCGCTCGCGAACACACCCGCGCCGCTCGGCGCGCTGTAGTACGTCACGTCCGAGTAGCTCGAACGGCCGTGGCAGTCGACCGGTGAGTGGGCGAGGATGTCGACGTTGCGCGGCCCCGGCACGTTCGGGTCGAAGCGGTCGTACTCCGTGCCGACCGTGATCGGGACGTGGTCGCCGTTCTTCAGCCCCGTGCCCGCGTACACCCACGACGACGCGTCCGACACGACGAGGTCGGCGCGCACCGGGTTGCACTCGTACTGCTCACCGATGAGCGTCTGCTCCGGACGGTTCACCGGGGACTCGCGCCAGCTCACGGTCGTGAGCTCGGGGTCGACGCGGCGGATCGGGTCGGCCGTCGAGCGGTAGTTGATCTGACGGCGCGCGGGACCGAGGGGCGAGTCGACGAGGCGGATCTGGCGGTAGATCGCGTTCGCGCCGAAGAAGGCGATGTTGACGCCGTGGTCGCGCGCGTTCTGCGCGCCGTCGAACATCTGCTTCGACCAGTACTCGTCGTGCCCGAGCGAGAGCAGCGCCTTGTGCTGGAGCACGCGCTCGGGATGCAGGTCGAGGTCGACGCTCGTCGTGTACGTGACGTCGAAGCCCTGCGACTCCATCAGCCACACGAGCGGCATCTCGTTCCCGGGGAAGTCACCTGCGCCGGAGCCGAGCGCGTACGGCCGGTCGAACGACACTTCGTCGGCGCGGCTGCCCGACACGCGCACGCCGCGGCTGACGTCGCCGCCCGGGCACGCGTAGAGCGAGCAGCCGCCCCAGGTGTTGTACGCCTGCCAGTCGGTGACCGCGTTCATCACCATGAACGCGGCGTGGCTCGCGTCGTCGCGCACGGTCAGCGGCACCCACTGCTGCGGACCGGTCGACGCGACGAGCTTGAGGAGGTAGTCGCCGGGCGGCCACGACGCGTCGACGTGCACCTGAAGCGACGGGGCCCAACGCGCCTCGATCAGGTTGATCCCCGACGTGACGACGGGCTTCGCCTGCTGCGTGCCCTGGACGTCGCCGGACGTCCACACCAGGCGGCCACCGAGGCCCTGGTACCAGCCGATGCGGTACGCCTCCACGTGGAACGACGGCGCGCGCGTCGAGACGTACAGGGTGACGGTGTCCCCCTGCTGCGCGCTGACGGTGTTCGCGTAGCCCTCGATGTCACCCGAGCTGCCCTTGTCCGTGAGCTGCCAGTTCGCGGTCCCGGGCCGCAGGTTCTCGAGGACGATGTCGCGCGAGATCAGCGGATCGGCTGGCGCGGTCGACGCGGTGGTCGTCGACGCCGAGGGATGCCGACTGCGCGCGGCCGCGCCGGTCGACGAGTCGTGCGCGCGCCACAGCAGTCCGAACGTCGCGAGCGACGCCGCCGCGGCGACCACGGCGACCGACGCGCTGGCGGTGATCCAGCGCGTCCGTCGCCGCGCGCGTGCACGGCGCGCCCTGCGGTCTGCGCGTGAGGACGGCGGGCCGCCGTGGCCGGACGGCCCGGACGGCGGCCCGGAGGGACTCATGGACATGACAGTGCGGCGAGCGTACCGGCGTCAGGACCGTTCGTAGCGCCATTCGCGGCCCGTCAACCAGAGGCGATGGCGCGGCCCGGCGACGTCGAGCGACCGCGTCTCGTACCCCGCGTCGTCGTCGTACAGGCACACCGCGCCTTCGGGTGTCGACACGAACCGCGGCGAGAACGACGACGGAACGGCGTCGCGCAGCGCGTCGAGCGCGTGCTGCACGGACGGGTACTGCTGTAGCGAGAACAGCGTGACGTACTGCGGCGGCGGGAGCTCGAGCTCGCCGGCCGCGTGCGCGGCGAGCGCATCCGACGGCGCCAGCCACCGGTGGTCGTGGATCTCGCTGCCGTCGACGCGTACGGCACCGTCGCCCGGCGCGACGAAGAACAGCGTGCGGAACCGCTTGGGCATCACGTCGGGCGTCGTCCACGTGGAGACATGCCGGAGCATCTCGGGCGCCACGGTGAGCCCGGCCTCCTCCTCCAGCTCGCGGACTGCCGCCCGGCGGGCGGCGCGCATCTCGGCCTCGCCGTCGACGACACCGTCGCCGTCGAGGTCCGCGGCGTCGATGCGGCCGCCCGGGAAGACCCACGCGCCGCCGTGGAAGTCGAGCTTCTCGTTGCGTCGGACGAGGAGCACCTCCAGCGCACCCGCGGCGTCGCGCAGCAGCACGATCGTCGCGGAGGGGTGCGCGACCGCGGGTGTCTCGCCGGGTGTGACCTCGTCCGGGCGCTCCACCCGGCCATCATGCCCCATGCCCCGTGGCCCGGGGTCTGCTACACCGGCGCCGGTGCGCGCCAGCGCGAAGGCAACGGCGTCGACGGCGGTCGTCGCCGGCGTGGGGCTGATCGGCCTGCTGGCACGCGTCGCCTACTTCACGGACCACCGGCCGATCCTCTTCTCCGGCGTCGACGGGACCTGGTACAGCACCGTCGGTCACTCGTTCGCGACCGGCCACCTCGGAACGGTGCCCGCGCTCGGCGGCGGTCGCGTGGTGTCGTTCCGGTTCCCACCCGCGTTCCCGGCGGTGCTCGGCATCGGCGAACGGGTGCTGTTCTGGATGTCGACGCTCCACGCGCAACTCTGGACGTGCGCGGTGCTCGGTGCGATCGCGGCGTCGCTCACGGCCGCGCTCGTGTGGCGGGTCTCGTCGCGCGCGACGCCGGGTGTGCGGCTCGTGCTCACCGCCGTCGCGGGCTTGCTGATCGCGCTCAACCCGTTGGTGATCGGCACGACCGCGACGTTGATGTCCGAGTCGCTGTACGTGCCCGTCGTCGCGGGCGCGCTCCTCGCGGCGGACCATCTCGTGACGAGTGGATCGCGGGTTGCGGGCGTCACGCTGGGGGCCGTCGTCGCCGTCGGCGCGCTCACCCGCTCGGAGGGCATCGTCGTGCTCGGCGCGATCGTCGTCGCTGCGGTGTTCGCCGCGCGCGTCAGGAGCGGTCGGCCCGCGCTCGTCCCCGGCGCGATCGCGCTCGCGATCGGTGTCGCCGCGGTGGCGGGTTGGTCGGCGTTCGCGTCGGTCCAGGCGGGCCGTCTGGTCGTCATGAGCACGAACGGCGGGAGCCTCGCGCTGGGGGCGAACTGCCCGCTCGCGTGGGGTGGCAGCGGCGACGGCTACTGGGACTCGCAGTGCGAGGCGCTGGCCCGCCACCGGATCCGCGCGTCGACACGCGCGCAGACCGACGAGGTTCAGCGCTACACCGACGCACACGCGTTCACGCTCGGTCCCGAGCTCTCGCCCGCGCGGCAGGCCGAGGTCTCGAGCGCGCAGCTCGGTGAGGCACTCGCGCGCATCCGCGCCCACCCGTTGCGGGCCGCCTTCGCGGTGCCCCACCGGCTCGCCCGCGGGCTCGGCCTGTCGACGTCGTCCGCGCAGCGGTCCAGCGAGCAGTTCGAGGGTCGCATCCCGTGGTGGGACACGCCGGGCCGGTGGCTGTTCGCGCTCGTCATCCTCCCCTTGGCCCTCGTCGGCACGTGGTCCGTGCTGGCGCATCGATCGCGCGCCGGCGCGATCGCGCGCGGCGCGCTCGAACCCGTGCGGCTCGCGCCGGCCCTGGTCGCCGTCGGCGCCTGGCTCGTCGTGACCGCGTCGACGTTCGGGAGCACGCGGTTCCGCGCCGCGGCCGAGCCGTCGTTCGCGGTGCTCGCGACCGTCGGCGGGCTCGTCGTCGTGCTCGGCGCAGTGCATGTCCTGTCGCGGGGCGAGCGCGACGTCCCGGTGGCGGCCTAACCCGCGAGACGGCGCAGCACGTACGGCAGGATGCCGCCGTTCCGGTAGTACGCCGCCTCGGCCGCGGTGTCGATCCGCACGACGGCGTCGAACTCGCGGTCGCCGGCGCGCACGTGCAGCCGGCGTGGGAACGGTGCACCGGGTTCGAGACCGGCGAGCCCCTCGACGTCGAACGTCTCCTCGCCCGTGAGCCCGAGGCTCTCCACCGATTCGCCCTCGGGGAACTGCAACGGCAGCACGCCGAGGTCGACGAGGTTCGAGCGGTGGATGCGCTCGAAGCTCTCCGCGATCACCGCCCGCACGCCGAGCAGCGCGGTTCCCTTCGCGGCCCAGTCGCGCGAGGAGCCGGACCCGTACTCCTTGCCCGCGAGCACGACGAGGGGCACACCGTCCTCGCGGTAGCGCATCGCGGCGTCGAAGATCGACATCTGCTCGTCGTCGGGAAGATGTCGCGTGACGCCGCCCTCGACGCCCGGCACCATCTTGTTGCGCAGGCGCACGTTCGCGAACGTCCCGCGCATCATCACCTCGTGGTTGCCGCGGCGCGATCCGTACGAGTTGAAGTCGGCGCGCTCGACGCCGTGCTCCGTCAGCCAGCGTCCGGCCGGACCGTCCGGACGGATGACGCCCGCGGGCGAGATGTGGTCCGTCGTGACGCTGTCACCGAGCACCGCGAGCACGCGCGCGCCGCGCACGTCCGTCAACGGCGCGGGCTCGCGCGTGAGGCCGTCGAAGAACGGCGGCTGACGCACGTACGTCGAGTCGGCGTTCCACGGGTAGGTCGTCGAGCTCGTCACGTGGATGCCCTGCCACCGCTCGTCACCGCGGAACACGTCGTCGTACGCCGACGTGAACATCTCCGAGCGCACCGCGGCCCGCACGACCTCGTTCACCTCCGCGGAGGACGGCCAGAGATCGCGCAGGTACACGTCGTTGCCGTCGGCGTCCTGCCCGATCGGCTCCTGGTACGGGTCCCAGTCCATCGTGCCCGCGAGCGCGTACGCGACGACGAGCGGCGGTGACGCGAGGTAGTTCATCCGGCAGTCGGGATGGATCCGGCCCTCGAAGTTGCGGTTGCCCGACAACACCGAGCACACCGACAGGTCGTTGTCGTTGATCGCGGCGGAGATCTCGGGCAGCAACGGGCCGGAGTTGCCGATGCACGTCGTGCAGCCGAACCCGACGAGGTCGAAGCCGAGCTTCTCGAGGTACGGCGTCAGCCCCGCGCGGTCGTAGTAGTCGACGACGACGCGCGATCCCGGCGCGAGCGACGTCTTCACCCACGGACGCGACCGCAGGCCGCGCTCCACCGCGTTCCGGGCGAGCAGCCCCGCCGCGACCATGACCGACGGGTTCGACGTGTTCGTGCAGCTCGTGATGGCGGCGATGACGACGTGCCCGTCGTCGATCGTCAGCTCGGTGCCGTCGGCCAGCTTCACCGGGACGGGCTCGTGCGCGGCGCGCCACGCGTCGGGCGCCGCGGGTTCGGGCACGCCGTCGTGCTGACGGTCCGACGGATCGGTGCCGGCCATCGCGGCGGGCGGGTCGCTGGCGGGGAACGACTCCGCCGACGCCTCGTCGGGTCCGTCGGGGGCCGAGCGCGCGCTCGGCGGCGCGGAGATGGTGACGGGTGCCGGCATCGACGCTGTCACCGCGGCGCCGAACATCTGCTTCGCGCGGTCGAGCGGGACCCGGTCCTGTGGTCGGGACGGACCGGCGAGGCTGGGCACGACCGTGGCCAGGTCGAGCTCCACGAGCTCGGAGTACTGCGGCGCCGGGGTCGACTCGTCGTGCCACAGCGCCTGCTCCTTCGCGTACGCCTCGACCAGCGCGACGAGCTCGTCGGGACGGCCGCTGAAGCGCAGGTAGCGCAGCGTCTCCTCGTCGATCGGGAAGATCGAGCACGTCGAGCCGTACTCGGGTGACATGTTGCCGATCGTCGCCCGGTTCTCGAGCGGGACCGACGCGACACCCGGCCCGAAGAACTCGACGAACTTGCCGACCACGCCGTGCTCACGCAGGAGCTCGGCCACGGTGAGCACCAGGTCGGTGGCCGTCGTGCCCTCCTGCAGCGCGCCCGACAGGCGGAACCCGACGACGCGCGGCACGAGCATCGAGAGCGGCTCGCCGAGCATCGCGGCCTCGGCCTCGATGCCGCCCACGCCCCAGCCGAGCACGCCGAGGCCGTTCACCATCGGCGTGTGCGAGTCGGTGCCGACGAGCGTGTCGGGATACGCGACGCCGTTCCCGTCGACCTGCACGACGCGCGCGAGGTACTCGAGGTTGACCTGATGGCAGATGCCGGTGTTCGGGGGCACGACCCGCAGGCTCGGGAACGCCTGGCTCCCCCACCGCAGGAACTCGTAGCGCTCGCGGTTGCGCTCGAACTCCAGCTCCGCGTTGCGGCGGAACGCGTCGGGGACGCCGTACACGTCGGCGATGATCGAGTGGTCGACGACGAGATCGACGGGCACCTGCGGGTCGATCCGGCCCGGGTCCCCGCCGAGCGCGCCCGCGGCGTCGCGCATCGCGGCGAGGTCGACGACCGCGGGAACGCCGGTGAAGTCCTGCATGAGGATGCGCGCGGGGCTGAACGCGAGCTCGCGCTCGTCAGGCACGTCCGGCTGCCAGCGCGCGAGCGCGGCGACGTCGTCTTCGGTCACGCGCTCGCCGTCCTCGTGACGGGCGAGGTTCTCGAGCAGGACCTTGACGGTGAACGGCAGGCGCGCGAGGTCGGTGCCACTGAGCGCGTCGAGCGCGAACACCTCGTAGTCGCGTTCGCCGACCGTCAGCCGCCGATGTGGTGCCACGCGTGCTCCTTCTCCCGAATCCACGAGCGTTCCCGCGCGCCGGGGGCTGGAAACGATTGGGCACCGGGGCGCGCGGGTAGCTCCCCCGGCATGTGGATCGTTCCCGTCCTCGTGCTCGGCACCGCGATCCTCGTCGGCGCGGCGGTCGCGATCCACCGTGCGGACGAAGCCGGGCCGTGCGCGGACGCGCGGGACGGCCCGGCCCGAGGGAGCCGGCGGGATCGCAACCGTCACCTGCGTCGCGGTGCCGGCTGACGAACGCGCCGTCCTGGCGCGGCTCGCGGGCGAGCTGCGCGCGGCCGGGGTACCGTCCCGACCGTGCAGGGGACGCGATCGGCGATCGCGGTGTGCATCGCGCTCGCCGTCGTCGGTGCGGGCGCGTGCTCGACGGCAGCGGCGGACCTCGACCGTCCCCGTGCACCCGTCGCCCTGACCGTCGACGGCCTGCGGACGCCGATCGGCATCGACCCGGCGGACGTGCGCTTCTCGTGGCGCCTCGGTGACGACTCCGCGGACGCGCGCCAGACCGCGTACCGGATCGTCGTGTCGCACGCGCGGACCGTCGTGTGGGACAGCGGGCGGGTCGCGTCCGACGAGCAGACGTCGGTGCCCTACGGCGGGCCGGCGCTCGTCTCGGCGACACCCTACACCTGGTCGGTTCGGACGTGGGACGCGACCGGACGTCCGAGCCGCGACTCGACGACCGCGACGTTCGAGACGGGCCTGCGCGACCGGGACTGGCGCGCGTCGTGGATCCGTCGCGTCACGTCGGACGTGCCTCAGTACACGTACGCGCGCAAGGAGTTCACGCTCACGAGGTCGCCGATCGTGCGGGCGCGCGCGTACGTGTCGGTGGACCAGCAGTACGAGCTGTGGCTGAACGGTGCCCGCGCCGGCAAGGGTGAGGCGTACAGCTATCCCGACTCGCAGTACTCCGAGACGCTCGACGTGACGTCGCTCGTGCGCGCGGGCGCCCGCAACGCCGTCGGAATCCTGTCGGAGTGGGACGGCGCGACGAAGGGCCATCCCGCGGGCGCGCCCGGCACGATCATGCAGCTCACCGTCCTGCACCGCGACGGCACGACGGAGACGATCACCACGGACGGGTCGTGGCGCGTCGCGAAGGGCGCGTGGCTCCCGGGCCGGCAACGCGACCTCGAGGGCGACATCGTCGACTACACCGAGAACATCGACGGTCGCGCCGAGCCCGTCGGGTGGGACCAGCCCGGTTTCGACGACAGCCGGTGGGCACCGGCGACCGTGATCGGCCCGGCCGGGGTCGCGCCGTGGACGCACCTCGTTCCCGTCCTGACGCGCATCGTCGAGGAGCCCGTGCGCGCGGTCTCGGTGAGGACCCTGCCGTCGGGCGCGGTCGTCGCCGACTTCGGGAAGGTGTATGCGGCGGTCCCGACCGTCACGTTCCGTCACGGGGTCGGCGGACGGCTCGTGACGATGCACGCGGGCTACCTCCTGGACCCGGACGGCTCCGTGTCCACGCAGCACGGCACCCAGCACACGGACATGAGCTACTCGTACATCGAGCGCGGCGGCGTCGAGCGCGGCAGCGTCGAGCAGTTCCATCCGTTCGACTACCTCGGCTTCCGGTACCTCCAGATCGACGACCCGGGCGAGCCGCTGGCGCGCGACGACGTCGTCGCGCTGACGCGGCACACCGCGGTGCCCGACGAGCACGCCGCGGCGTTCGCGTCGTCGAGCCCGACCGTCGACGCCGTGTTCGAGCTCGGGCGCCACTCCGCGCTGTTCACCGCGCAGGAGCAGTTCATCGACACCCCGACGCGCGAGAAGGGCCCGTGGCTGTGGGACGGCTTCAACGAGTCGCAGACCGCGATGGCCGCCTTCGGCGAGCAGGACCTGACCCGCAAGTCGCTGCTCGAGTTCGCGCAGTCGCAGGTGCGCTACTGGTCGAACGGGGCCGTCAACAAGATCTACCCGACGGGTCTGGGCGGCCTCGACATCAACGAGTTCACCGAGATCTACCCGGAGTGGGTCTGGCAGTACTGGCTCGACACGGGCGATCGCACCCTGCTCGCCCACGTCTACCCCGCGCTCGTCGGCGTCGCGCGCTACGTCGCGGACTCGATCGACCCGTCCACGGGTCTCGTGACGAACCTGCCGTCGACGAGCGTGTACTACTCGTTCCCGGTCGTCACGCGGCTCAACGTGCTCGGCGCGAACGTGTTCGCGCGCGTTGCCGAGGTCGCTGCCGTCCTGCACCGACCCGCGCCCGAGCTCGACGCGCAGCGCGCGCGCCGTGCCGCGCTCGTGCACGCGATCAACGCGCGCCTCACGCGTCCCGACGGCATCTACGTGGACGGCCTGAACGCGGACGGCTCACAGGTCGCGCAGACGTCGCAGGACACGAGCGCGTGCGCGCTGGTGTACGGCGTCGTGCCGGACGCCCGCCGTGGCGCGGTCGGCGCCTACGTCGCGTCACTCGGGCTCACCGCGCCGCCGCGCACGGCGGGCGAGGTGCTCGACGCGCTCGCGCTCACCGGGCAGGACGCCGCGCTCGTCCACGTCCTCACGGACCGGAACGCCGACGGCTGGGCGAACATCCTCGCCCGGGGCGGCACGTTCACGTGGGAGGTGTGGGAGCCGTCCGACATCATCGGCGACTCGATGTCGCACGGTTGGGGCGCGAACGTGCTCGTGGAGATCCAGCGCGCGCTGCTCGGCGTGCGCGCAACCGACGGTGGCTACGGGACGTTCTCCGTCGCGCCGCCCTCGGCCGGGCTCGCGTGGGCGCGCGGCCGCGTGCCGACACCACACGGCGACATCGTCGTGTCGTGGCAGCGCGACGCGCGCGGCGGGACGCGGCTGCGGCTCACCGTGCCGCCCGGGGCGACCGCGATCGTCGCGGGTCACGCGGTCGGCGCGGGGACGCACCGCCTCACGGTGCGCTGACGGTCACTGGTCGACGCGTCGCGCCAGCAGGCAGAACTCGTTCCCCTCGGGGTCGGCGAGCACGTACCACGGGACGTCGACCTGGCCGACGTCGACGAGCGTCGCGCCGAGCGCGAGCAGCCGCTCGAGCTCCTCGTCGGGCTCGCAGCCCGACGGGTTCACGTCGATGTGGACGCGGTTCTTCGTGGTCTTCGGCTCCGGGACCGGCACGAACACGAGGAGCGGCGCCGGCGCGGTCGGCTCGCCGGTGGACGAGAGCCAGCAGTACCCGCGCTCGTCCTCGACCAGCGGCCAGTCGAGGACCTCGCTCCAGAAGCGCGCGAGCGCCTTGGGATCCCGGCAGTCGACGATGACCTCTCGCAGCACACTCCCCATCGCGACACGCTACGCCGCCATCGTCGCGGTCAGCTCGCGGAGCAGCGCGGCCGGCTGCTCCGTCACCTTCGACCACGTCGCGAGCACGAGCCGGAAGCCGTGACGCCCGGGGACACTCCACCGCTCGTTGTCCCGCTCGTAGTCGCGGGGGTCGTCGTGCCACCGTCGGCCGTTCGTCTCGAGGATCACCCGCTGGTGCGGGAACGCGAAGTCGTACCGGTACGTGCGGCCGTTCCACGTGAGCGGCAGCTCGCGGACGAAATCCGTCAGGCCGTGCGCGACGAGCAAGCGGCGGGTCTTGACCTCGAGCGTCGAGCGCGCCGGGTGGACGGGATCGAGCTCCCGCAGCAGGCGCCGCAGCGCGCCCGTCCCGGGCCGTCCGGCACCGCCGAACCGGTCGACGTACGCGTCGAGCGCGGACAGGGACGTGAGCCGTCGGCGCCGCGCGTCCTCGCACGCGATCTCGAATGCCTCTTCGTCGAGGAGCCCGGCCAGCGCGACCACGGTCGGCTCGACGCCGGTCACCCGCACACCGCGCACCCGTCGCGGCATCAACGCGGCGCGCTCGCCGAAGCGCGTCACGACAACGTCGGCGCGACGGCACCCTCGGACACTCGGCACGGCGATCTCCGGTCTCCCGGCACGCACGCCTTCGAGCTCGTACACCTCGCCCGCCGACCGGCCTGCTGCCATCGCGTCGCCGCCCGCCCACAACAGCGCGGCGGTCAGGCGCTGCAACGACGAACGTGGCGCGGCGACCATCCGATACGTGTCGGGGAGGTCACGCACGACGACGCCGGCGTCGACCAGACGGCGGAGCCGCTTTCGGTCGACGCCCAACGAGACGGCGTCACGCCCCCGGAACACACCGAGCGACGCCGCGCTGAGCTCCGACAACCGGCCGAGTGCCGATTCCGATGACATCCAATGCCCCCTGGCGGGATTCACCGCAATGTGAATGCAGGGGGAAGCGTCGGACGACCGTACCCGCGGGGTGTGTCAGCGACGCGCGAAGTCGAGGAGTTGCGGGGCGAGCAACGGCCAGCGCTCGAAGAGCGCGCCCCGTCCGTCGCGCGCCGCGTCGCCGCGCTCGTTCCACTCGTCGTCGCCCCACGGCGGCTCGACGAGCTGCGCGCCCGGGATCAGCGCGGCGAGGCGCTCGGACGTCGCGCGCGTGTGGTGTGGGTCGCGCGCGCCGCTGCGGAACACGAGCGTCGGCACGTCGAGACGCGCGAGCTCGTCGTCGCCGACACCGGGCACCGTCGCGCCGGCCTGCGGGCAGTACACCAGCATCCATCGCTCGAGCGTCTCGATGAACGCGCGCGGGTCGAGCGCGAGGAACCGCGCACGATTCGCGGGGTTGCGCTCGAGCACCTCGGCCCACTCGGGCAGCTCGACGACGGCCTCCATCCCGTTGCGCCACGCGACCCGGATCGACTCGCCGCAGTAGTGCACCCCGAGGAGCATCAAGCCGTACACGCCGCCGGAGATCCACAGCATGGCGAGCTTCGACACGACGTCGGGGTGACGGGTGGCCGTCAGCAACGACACCCGCGCACCGCCCGACCCGCCGACGACGACGGCCGGCGCCATCGCGAGCGTGCGCAGCAGACCGGCGAGCTTGTCGGCCTGCATGGCCGACTCGGAGTCACCCTCGAAGCACACCTCGGACGCGCCCGTGTTGGGCCGGTCCCAGATCACGACGCGCTGCCCGTGCGCGGCGATCGCCTCCGCGAGCTCGCGGATCCCGGGGACGTCCTTGCTGAACCGGCCGCCGGGCGTGATCACCCATGGTGGACCGCCCTCACCGACGATCTCGTACGCGATCGCCGTGCCGTCGACGTCGACCGTCGCCACGCGCGCCTCCCCTGCTCGGGGCGCGGGACTGTAACGGGATTGTCGTCGGGCCGCCGGGCGGCGAGACTCGTGCGATGGCCCGCTCGCCGTCGCTCGCGTCGCTCCCCGTCGTCACCCACTGGATCGACGGGACGCCCGCGGACGACGAGCCCGGCCGTGTCGGCGACGTCTTCGATCCCGCCACGGGAGCGGTCAGCAAGCGCGTCGCGTTCGCGAGCGAGCGCGACGTCGATGCCGCGGTCGACGCGGCGCGCCGTGCGTTCACCGCATGGCGCGGCACCTCGCTCAGCGAGCGCACCCGGATCCTGTTCCGCTTCCGCGACCTCCTCGACGCGCACACCGAGGACATCGCCCGCACGATCACGTCCGAGCACGGCAAGGTGCTCGACGACGCCCGCGCCGAGGTCGCGCGTGGGCTCGACGTCGTCGAGTTCGCGTGCGGCATCGCGCACCTGCTGAAGGGCGAGTTCTCGCAGAGCGTCTCGACACGCGTCGACGTCCACTCGATCCGCCAGCCGCTCGGGCCCGTCGTGATCATCAGCCCGTTCAACTTCCCCGCGATGGTGCCGTGCTGGTTCTTCCCGATCGCGGTCGCGTGCGGCAACACCGTCGTGCTGAAGCCGAGCGAGAAGGACCCGTCCGCCGCGAACCGCATCGCCGAGCTGTGGGCGGAGGCCGGCCTGCCCGCAGGTGTGTTCAACGTCGTGCACGGCGACAAGGTCGCGGTCGACGCGCTGCTGACGCATCCCGACGTGCGCGCCGTCTCGTTCGTCGGCTCGACGCCCATCGCGCGTCACGTCTACGAGAGGGCGTCGGCCGCCGGGAAGCGTGTGCAGGCGTTGGGGGGCGCGAAGAACCACATGGTCGTGCTGCCCGACGCCGACGTCGACCTCGCCGCCGACTCCGCCGTGAACGCGGGGTTCGGCTCCGCGGGCGAGCGGTGCATGGCGATCTCGGTCGTCGTCGCGGTCGAGCCCGTCGCCGACGAGCTGGTGGCGAAGATCGCGGATCGCATCACCGGGCTCACGGTCGGCGACGGTCGGACACCAGCCGCGGACATGGGGCCGCTCGTCACGGGCGCGCATCGCGACCGGGTCGTGTCGTATCTCGATGCCGGCGTCGACGCGGGCGCGAAGCTCGTCGTCGACGGGCGGGAGCACCCGGTGGAGGGCGAGACGGCCGGCTTCTGGCTCGGGCCGACGCTGTTCGACAACGTCTCGCCCGACATGACGCTCTACACCGACGAGATCTTCGGGCCGGTGCTGTCGGTCGTGCGGGTGGCGACGTACGACGAGGCGCTCGCGCTCGTCAACGCCAATCCCTACGGCAACGGCACCGCGATCTTCACGAACGACGGCGGTGCAGCCCGTCGCTTCGAGGACGAGGTCGAGGTCGGGATGGTCGGCGTCAACGTCCCCATCCCGGTGCCGATGGCGTACTTCTCGTTCGGCGGCTGGAAGTCGTCGCTGTTCGGGGACCTGCACGCGCACGGGGCGGACGGCGTGCGGTTCTTCACCCGCACGAAGGTCGTCACGAGCCGCTGGCTCGACCCGAGTCACGGCGGGGTCGATCTCGGGTTCCCGCGCAACACGTAGAGACACGTGGACAGACGGAGAGCGACGAAGGGACGGACATGGCACTCCCGCTCGACCAGGTGAAGGTGATCGACGCGGACACCCACATGACGGAGGCGCACGACCTGTGGACCAGCCGCGCGCCGAGCAAGTGGCGCGACCGCGTGCCGCACGTGACGAAGGTCGACGGCGCGGCGACGTGGGTCGTCGACGGCGCGGTGCTCGGCCGGGCCGGCGCGGGGGGCGTCATCGACCGGGAGGGCCACAAGGGCCGGTCGTTCGAGGGCCTCTACGAGTGGGAGATCGAGCAGGCCCACGTCGCCGCGTACGACCCGCGTGCGCGCGTCGAGCTGCTCGACGAGATCGGCATCTGGGCCCAGATCGTGTTCCCAGGCGTGGTCGGGCTCGGTGGCCAGGGACTCGCCGACGTCGTGGAGGACGTCGAGCTGCGGACCGTCTGCCTCGAGATCTTCAACGACGCGAGCGCGCAGCTCCAGGACGAGTCGGGGAACCGGCTGCTGCCGATGGCGTTGCTGCCCGGGTGGGACGTCGACGCGTCGGTGCGTGAGGTGGAACGCGCGGCGGGCCTCGGACTTCGCGGCGTCAACCTCACGTCCGACCCGCAGGACCTCGGCGCGCCCGACCTCGCCAATCGCGCGTGGGACCCGCTGTGGGAGGCGTGCGCGTCGCTGCACATGCCCGTGCACTTCCACATCGGTGCGAGCCTCACGACGATGAACTACTTCGGCACGTACCCGTGGGACTCGCACGACGACGACACCAAGCTCGCGATCGGCGGGACGCTGCTGTTCATCGGCAACGCGCGCGTCGTCGTCAACATCATCTGCTCGGGGATGCTCGAGCGGTACCCGGAGCTCAAGATCGTGTCCGTCGAGAGCGGCGCGGGATGGATCCCGTTCATCCTCGAGGCGCTCGACTACGAGATGGCGGAGAACGCGCCCGGCCTGCGCGCGTCGCTGTCGATGAGCCCGTCGGACTACTTCAAGCGTCAGATCTACGCGACGACCTGGTTCGAGCACACGGACCTCGCGCAGATCGTCGCCGCGGTCGGCGAGGACAACATCATGTTCGAGACCGACTTCCCGCACCCGACGTGCCTGTACCCGGATCCCCTGAAGACGGCCGAGGGCAACATGCGCGCGCTCTCGCCGAGCGTGCAGCGCAAGATCCTCGGGGAGAACGCGGCGTCGCTCTACCGTCTCTGACGCATGGACGCCGTCATCGTCGACCCCGAGATCGAACCGCTGCTCGAGCTCGTCCCGATCTCGACGCTCACACCCGAGGTCCTGACCGAGCTCCGCACCGCGCGGCTCGCAGTGTTCGCAGACCTGAACGCGGCGCTCACCGACGACGTCGCCCGTACCGACCACGTCGTCGGCGACGACCCGAACGTCTTCGTGCGCGTGCACCGGGCGCAGACCCAGGACGGTCCCCTCCCCTGCGTGTACTCGATCCACGGCGGCGGTTACGTCATGGGATCGGTCGACATGGACGACGCGCGCTTCGCGCGCTGGTGCCCGGAGCTCGGCTGCGTGGGTGTGTCGGTCGAGTACCGGCTCGCGCCCGAGACGCCGTATCCCGGCCCGCTCGACGACTGCTACGCGGGGCTGCGCTGGACGTACGAGCACGCCGACGAGCTCGGCATCGACCGCGACCGGATCGGCATCGCAGGTGTGAGCGCGGGCGGCGGGCTCGCGGCCGCGCTCGCGCTGCTGGCGCGCGACCGCGGCGAGGTCCCGCTCGCGTTCCAGCTCCTCGAGTGCCCGATGCTCGACGACCGCCAGACCACGTCGTCGAGCCGTCTGGACGGCCTGCCGGTCTGGAGCCGGGAGTCGAACACGTTCGGGTGGCGCGCGTACCTCGGCGACCGCTACGGCGGTGACGTCCCCGCGTACGCCGCGCCGGCGCGCGCCGACGACCTCAGCGGCCTGCCGCCTGCGCTCGTGATCGCGGGGGGCGCCGACGGCTTCCGGGACGAGGACGTGCTGTACGCGCTGCGCCTGAACCAGGCCGGTGTGCCGGCCGAGCTGCACGTGCTCCCAGGCGCGCCGCACGGTGTGCAGATGTTCCTCGGATCCGCGCTCGCCCGGCGCTGGGACGCGCTCGTGACGGAGTGGCTCACGCTGCAGCTCGCCGCGTGATGGACGACCGCGCCCGCGCGTGGCTCGACCGTGGGAGCCACGCGACGTGGAGCGCGGGCGGGCGCGACGTGCGCGTCTTCCACGCCGAGTGCGGTCCGCGTGACGCGCCGCTCGTGCTCCTCGTGCACGGGTTCCCGACGAGCAGCATCGACTGGTGCGACGTCGTGGACGTGCTGGCCGAGCGGTACCGCGTCGCGTGCCTCGACTTCCCGGGGTACGGCTTCTCGGACAAGCCCCCCGACTGGCCGTACAGCATCTCGCTCGACGCGCAGCTGCTCCACCACTACGTCGTCGACGTGCTCGGCGCGAGCCGCTGCCGCGTCGTCGCGCACGACCGGGGCGACAGCGTCGCGCTGCTCCTGCACGAGCGCATCGCGCGCGGCGAGGTCGACGGCCTCGCGCTCGACCACCTCGTCCTCGCCAACGGGAACATCTTCCTGCCCCTCGCCAACCTCACCGAGTTCCAGAAGCGCGTGCTCGACCCCGCGGGGTGGGAGGCGGTGCGCGACCTCGTGACCGCCGACGCGCTCGCGCAGGGCATGGGAGCCTCCACGTTCACGCCGCCGCGCGGGCCCGACGACCCGACGGTCGCCGCGCTCGCGACGACGTTCGCGTTCGCGGACGGGACGGCCGTGCTGCACGACACGATCCAGTACCTGCGCGAACGCGCCGAGCACGAGGTGACCTGGCTGCGGTCGCTCGCGACCAGCGACGTGCCCACGACCGTCGTCTGGGGCATGTGCGACACCGTCTCGCCGCCGCGCGTCGCGACCCACGTGTGGGAGCACTACGTGCGCGCGAAGCCGGGCTCGAACGAGCTGTGGCTCGTTCCCGACGCGAACCACTACCTGCAGAACGACCGGCCCGACGCGTTCGTCGACGTCGTCGTGCGGGCGTTCGAGCGGACGGGACCGCGCCCGCCCGGTCCGGTCGGCGACGGCCCCGGGGCGCCCGTCCGGATCGACCACTCGGCAGCACGACTCCCCGACGCGACCGACGTCTTCGCGATCTGATCAGCCGTTCGAGCGCAGCGCCGCGGCGACCGTCTCGAACGTCGGTGCCATCCGGTCGAGGCCCGCGACGATCACCGCGCGGTACACCGTCGCCGTCCGTGCGACGGCCAGCTTGACCGGGACGACCGCGGCGATGCGCTGAATGGCGGCGAACGCCGCGCTGTCGAGGTACTCGACGCGCGACATGTCGAGGACGACGACGCGCACGCGCTCGCGCCGTGCGACCTCGAGGATCCGCCCCTCGATCGCGGCGACGTTCGTCAGGTCGATCTCGCCGACGACGGTGGCGACGAGCGCGCCGTCGCGCACGTCGAGCTCAAGCTCGTGCAGCGGCAAGCTCATCCAGGTGCTCCGGTTCGCGCGGGTAGCGGAAGACGACCGTCGTGCCCACCGGGTGCCGGTTGACCTGGACGGACGGCACGAGCTTGCGCATCAGGTCCATCCCGCGACCGCCGACGGACCGCGTGCTGTGCTCCTTCCACGTCCCCGTGTCGGTCACGCTGACGAGGACCTCGT
>DASRES010000031.1 GCA_035651955.1 Acidimicrobiia bacterium | reverse complement strand
GTCGTTGATGCGCGGGAGGCCGGCACCGAACCGTCCACGGAAGCCGAGCGACTCGTGCTCGTGGCGGATCTCCTCGGCGACCTTCTTCCACTCCACGCCAAACGGCGGGTTCGCGAGCATGTAGTCGAAGGTCTGACCCTCGAGCCCGTCGTCCGTGAACGAGTTGCCGGGATGGATGTTCGACGCGTCCTGCCCCTTCAGCATCATGTCGGCGCGGCAGGTCGCGTACGTCTCGTCGTTGAGCTCCTGGCCGAACACCTTCAACTGCGCGGCCGGGTTGTGCTCGCGGACGTAGTCCTCGGAGACCGACAGCATCCCGCCCGTGCCGCAGGCCGGGTCGAACAGCGTGAGCACGCGGCCCGGCTTCGCGAGTACGTCCTCGTCGGGGAGGAACAGCAGGTTCACCATGAGCCTGATGACCTCGCGCGGCGTGAAGTGCTCGCCGGCCGTCTCGTTCGACTGCTCCGAGAAGCGGCGGATCAGCTCCTCGTACACGTAGCCCATCTCGGTGTTCGACACGACGTCGGGATGCAGGTCGATGTCGCAGAAGCGCGCGATCACGAGGTACAGGAGCTTCGAACGCTCCAGACGGTCGATCTGCACGTCGAACCCGAACCGGTGGATCACCTCGCGCGCGCCCGACGAGAACCCGGCGATGTAGCGCCGGAGGTTCGCGGCGATGTCGTTCGGCGCGTCGAGCAGCTTCGGGAAGTCGAACGGCGACACGTTGTAGAACTGCTGACCCGCGACCCGCTCCAGGATGGGGTCGACGTGCTCTACCCGGCCTCGGAGCCGCTCGTGCTCGGCGAGCACGGTCGCCTTCGTCGGTTCGAGGACGCAGTCGAGGCGGCGGAGCACGACGAGCGGGAGGATGACCTTCCCGTACTCGGACTGCTTGTAGTCGCCGCGCAGCAGGTCCGCGACGGACCAGATGAACGCGACCTTCTCCTGGAAGTTCTCCACGCGACCCACCCTCAACGCGTCGGCGTCAGGTTCCGATCACCTTAGGCAGCACGCGACACCGGGTCGTTCACCCCGGCTGCAAACGCGACTCCAACAGCTCGACCGTGCGCGTGTGCACCGCGACCTTGCGCGGCTCCAGGCCACGAACCGTCGCGACCTCGGCCGACGTCGCGATGCGGAAGATCGCGGCGCGCAGCAACAGCTGGTCCGCGTCCGGCACGTCGTGCAACCACTCGAACGCGCCGGCGCCCGCGCCCTCCCACTCGTAGGCATCGATCACGACGACCGCGCTCGCCCACTCCACCGGGCGCCAGTACGGCGTGAAGTCGAGCACGATGGGCCGACCGCGCGCGTCGAACAGCACGTTGCCGCACAGGTCGGCATGGACGACTTGCGACCGCGCCGACACCGGCGCGCGCAACGCCGACAGCCGCTCGACGAGCGCGACCAGCTCGGGTGCGCCGACCGGCGGCCACGCCTTCCACGCGACCGCGTCGGCGCGCCTCCACCAGTCGTCGGCCCGGTCCATCCACGCGGGTCGCGCGACGCCGGCGAGCGCCCGGTGCAACGCGCGGCCGGCCGCGATCACGTCGAGCCACGCGTTCGGACGCGGCCGCGCCTCGACCCATCGGTTCGCGCTCCACCCGTCGACCACCCACCGTGCGTGCGCGCCGCGCACGGGCGGGATCACCACCCCCGAGACGTCGACGCGTGACAGCACGTCCGCGCTCCAGATCGCCTGCTCGACGTCCGTGACCGGTTTGAGGACGACGTCTCCGCAACGCCACGACGCGCCTCCGCCGCCCGCGAGTCGTACGGGTTCACCGCGACAACCGAACGCGCGGCGAACGTTCACGCTCGGTGCACGCGCCCCCGGAGTCACCGCGCCATCTTGACGGACCGCCGACCACAGACCGAGGTCACGCTCAAGGTCGCTCACCGTGTGCCGACGAATACCGCCACCCAGTCGACCAACGAAGGGGATCCGATGTACAAGCGCGCGGCGGTCACGCTCGCCCTCACCGCGACGATCGCAGTCGGCGCATGCGGCGGCGGTTCGAGCCACCTGAGCAAGAAGGACTTCGTCAAGAAGGCGGACGCGATCTGCGCGGCCGGGCAGAAGAAGACGAACGCGCTCAAGGCACCCGACTTCGACCCGTCGGCCGACAACCTCACCGCGGCGCAGCTCACGCAGGTCGCGGACTATCTCGACAAGGGCGTCGCGATCCAGTCGTCGAGCAACGCCGACCTCAAGAAGCTGAACCCGCCCGCCGCGGACGAGAGCACGATCAAGAGCATGCTCTCTCTCGTGGACAAGGCTGACGGTCAGTTGAGCGACGCGGCGTCCGCGGCGCGGAAGAACGACGGCGCCAAGTACCGGAGCGGCATCCAGACCGCGACCGAGACGTTCGACAGCGCGTCGGCGAAGGCCAAGGCGTACGGCCTGACCACGTGCGGCCAGAACTGACGGTACGATCCGTACGCGAACCGACGGGACCGGGTCGACGATCCGGTCCCGTCTCGCGTCCGGGAGGATCGATGCGCGTCCACGCCGTTACCGCGCTGTTGACAACGACCGCCGCACTCACGCTCACCGCATGCAGTGGCGACGGCTCCGGCATGTCGAGGGCGGACTACGTCCGCAAGGGGAACGCGGTGTGCGCGGACCAACGGCGCGCCGTCGACGCGATCGAGACTCCGAACGTCGACGTGCAGTCGAACGACCTCACCCGCGCGCAGCTCGCCGAGGTGGCCGCCTTCTTCGACGCGGGCGTGAGGATCCAGCACGCGACCGTCGCGAAGCTGCGCGCGCTCGGGTACCCGAAGGGTGACCGGGCGACGCTGACGAAGATCTACGACCAGGCGGACCACGGCGCCGACTCGATCCAACAGGCGGCGAACGCGGCACGCGCCGGCGACCTCGCCCGGATGCGCTCCGCGCTCGACAAGGGAACCACCGACCTCGACGCCGCGCAGCACGCGGTCAACGCGTACGGGCTCGACAAGTGCGGGAGCGCCTGACCGAACCCGGCGCGACGCCCGAGCCTGACGTTGACGTCAGCCTCGTCGCTGGTGACACTCCCACCCCATGCAGACGAGTCGCTCGCCCATCCTCATCGGGTTCCTCTACGACTTCCCCCAAGGCGACGGAGGCACGGCCTTCGAGGAAGCCGTCCGCCTCGGGCTCGACACGCTCGACGAGGGCCGCATCGACCGGCCGGTCGAGTTCGTGACGCGTCACGTCGCCGGGCTGCCGGCCGGGAGCGAGCGCGCGGTCCAGCAGGGGTTCCGCGAGCTGGACGACGAAGGCGTGCTCCTGATCCTCGGGCCGTCCATCTCCGACAACGGCCTGATCGCGCAACCGCTCGCGGACGAGGCGCGCATCCCGTGCATCAACTACACGGGCGGCGAGCGGACGCGAGGCGAGTGGATGTTCCACTACCAGATCGGGTCGCTCGAGGAGGAGCCCGCGATCCTCGCGGGCCGGCTCGCGCAACGCGGGCTGCACCGCGCCGCGGTCGTGTTCGACAACTCGCCCGTCGGCCGTCGCTACGCGGAGTGCTTCGACGAGGCGCGGGTGACCGTCGGGGTGGACGTCACCGGGAGCTCCGCGATCTCGCCGCTGTCGGAGGACGTCACCGACGTCGTGTCGCGCCTGCGCGACACCGATCCCTCCGCGCTCGTCTACCTCGGTCTCGGCGTCGCGTCGCGCGCGGTCGCGCTCGCGCTCGCCGCGCTCCAGTGGGACGTGCCCGTCGTCGCGAACTCGTCGCTGATGTTCGGATACGCCCGGCCCGACTGGCGCGACGGCTGGCGCGGCTGGGAGTACATCGACGCGATCGCCGACGACAACACGATGCGGGCGGAGCTCGCGCAGGTCTCGAAGCGCACGGCGGCCGGACCCGTCCCGTGCGGCGCGTACGACATGGGACGGCTCGTCGGCGAGGCGATCGCGCGTGCGCACCACCTGACGCGCGCCGGTCTCAAGGACGGGCTCGAGCGCGTCAAGCAGCTCCCCGCGACGACGGGTGTCGAGGGGACGACGATGGGGTTCGGCCACTGGGACCACGCCGCGCTGAAGGGCGGCTACCTCGTGCTGCGCGAGTGGCGCGACGGCCGAACGGTGCAGGTCGGGACCTAACCGGAAGAGAGCTTCCGGATCGCGGCTACGATCCGGAACCATGGTCCCGGTTCCCGACACCCTGCCCCGACGCGCCGACGCGCGACGCAACCGCGAACAGGTCCTCGGCGCGGCGGAGGCCGTGCTGTCCGAGGTCGGCCTGAGCGCGCCGGTCGAGGAGATCGCGCGCCGCGCGGGCGTGGGCGTCGGCACGGTGTGCCGTCACTTCCCGACGAAGCAGGACCTCGTGGACGCCGTCCTGCGGCGGATGTTCGAGGCGCTCGTGCAGGACGCCAACGCCGCGCTCGAGGTCGACGACCCCGGTGAGGCGTTCCGCTCGTTCGTCGTCGCGCTGTCGGAGTTCCAGGTTCGCCACCGCGCGCTCGCCGAGCAGATGGCAGCACAGATCGAGGGGTCCGCCGAGGGCAAGCCGTTCCGCGTCGCGCTCTGGGACGCGATCACCGAGCTGCTGGCGCGCGCGCAGTCCGCGGGCGCCGTGCGCGCGGACATCGGCCCGTCCGACGTCGCCATGCTCGTCTCCGGTGTCGCGCACGCCGCTGCACTGGTCGGCGACGGGCACGCGCGCGTGCGCGAGCGCTACGTCACCATCGTGCTCGACGGGCTGCGCCCCGCCGAGCCGAGCGCGCTGCCCGGTCGCGCGATGTCGTTCGCGCAGCTCCAGCGGGCCAAGGACCGGCAGAGAACCTCGTGAGCGACGCACCGTACGCGCGCCGGTGGTGGATGCTCGGCGTCCTCTGCCTGAGCCTCCTCATCGTCTTCGTGGGGAACTCGAGCCTCAACGTCGCGATCCCGACGCTGTCACGCGACCTGCACGCGACGGAGTCGCAGCTGCAGTGGGTCGTCGCGGCGTACTCGCTCGTGTTCGCGGGGTTGCTGTTCTCCACGGGCGCGGTCGGCGACCGCTTCGGCCGCAAGGGCGCGCTGCAGCTCGGTCTCGTCGCGTTCCTCGCCGGCGCGGTGCTCGCATCCATGTCGGACGCGATGTGGCAGCTGATCGCGTGCCGCGCGCTCATGGGCGGCGCGGCCGCGTTCATCATGCCGTCGACTCTGTCGATCCTCGTCAACGTCTTCCCGACCGAGGAGCGCGCCAAGGCGATCGCGATCTGGGCCGCGACGACGGGTGCGGCCGGCGCGGTGGGCCCCGTCGCGAGCGGCTGGCTGCTCGGTCACTACTGGTACGGGTCCGTCTTCCTCATCAACGTCCCGTTCATCGTCGTGGCCCTCGTCGCCGGATGGTTCCTCGTGCCGACGTCGCGCGACCCCGAGGAGGCGCGCCTCGACCCGGTCGGCGCGGTGCTGTCGACGATCGGCATCTCGTCGCTCGTGTACGCGCTCATCGAAGCGCCGGACAAGGGCTGGGGCAGCACGGTCACGTTGAGCGCGTTCGCGATCGCGCTCGTCGTGCTGAGCGCGTTCGTCGCGTGGGAGCTCCACCGCGACGAGCCGATGCTCGACATCCGGTACTTCCGCAAGCCCGCGTTCAGCACGGGGACGGGCGGGATGGTCCTCGTGTTCCTCGCGATGTTCGGCGTGATGTTCCTGATCACGCAGTACTTCCAGCTCGTCCTCGACTACAGCCCGCTGTCGGCCGCGCTGCGCCTGCTCCCGATGGCGCCGATCATGATCATCGTCGCCCCGTTGACGCCGAAGCTCAGCGAGCTGTTCGGCGCGCACCGCACGGTCGCGAGCGGGATGCTGTTCGTCGCGGGTGGGTTCGTGATGTTCCGCTTCCTGGGTGTGCACACGCCGTACCTCTACGTGCTCGCGTGCATGATCCCGCTCGTGAGCGGCATCGCGCTCGCCATGTCACCGATGACCGCCGCGATCATGTCGGCGGTGCCGCCGCGCCGGGCCGGGGCAGGGTCCGCGATGAACGACGCGACGCGGGAGCTGGGTGCGGCGCTCGGTGTCGCGGTGCTCGGCAGCGTCGCGTCGTCGCACTACGGCTCCGCGCTCGGAAAGTTCCTCACCGGCCTGTCACCCGCGGCGCGCTCGACCGCGCGCGCGTCGATCGCGGGCGCGTTGCAGGTCGCAGGCAGAACGCCGGGCACCGCGGGTCCGCGTCTCGCGAGCGGGGCGCAGCACGCGTTCGTGGGCGGCATCCAGCTCGCGGTCACCGCGGGCGCGATCCTCGCCGTCGTCGCGGCCGGGATCGTCCTCCGCTACCTGCCCCACGAGCTCGCGCCGGAGGGCGCACTGCACGGTCCGGCGGAAGCGATCGAGGACGTCGCCGAGCTCGGCCTGGCCGGGGTCCCGACCGCGTTCGGCGACGAGCCGACGCGCGGCGACGCGAAGCGCTCGGCCTCAGGCGGGCCGGGCGTGTCAGTGACGCTTCAGTGAAGCGTGGGTCGGTCGAGGACCGACTCACGCTTCATCGAAGCATGTGCGACGGGCGTCAGACGCCGGCGCGGACGCGCTCGACGGTCTGGCGCCCGACGTCGCGCGCCTTGTCGAGCACTCCCGCGGCCGCGCCGGCCAGCAGGTTCGCGGGCGGCGTGTCGGGTGAGCGCGGGTGCGGACGCGTCGGCGCGACCTTCTTGCCGGCTGTGAGACGGGCCCCGAGCTCGTTGAGCGCGGCCTTGTCCATCGCCTTGCGGACGGAGGGGAACATCTCCTTCTCCTCCTCCTTGACGTGGTGGCGCACCAGCTCGATCAGTACGGTGACCTTCGCGTCGAACCGCTCGTCGTCGGGCGACATGCCCTCGAGCTCCGACAGGACCCACTTCACGATGCCGTGCTCCTCGAGCGACTCGAGCACGTCGGACGTCTCGTCCGGATCCCAGTTGCGGACGGTCGGATAGAAGATCTGCTCCTCGATCGCGGCGTGGACCGAGAGCTCCTTGATCATCTTGTCGACGAGGGTCCCCTTCGACTTCTTGGCCCGCGAGCCGGCGTTCTCGAACTTCGAGAAGAGCTCCTCGACCTCACGGTGGTCCTGCTTCAACAGCGTGATGGCGTCCATGTCGTCTCCGGTTCGTGGGCAACGCCTCGTCGATACCGCGAGCCGCCGTCCTCGGAAACGTGACGCCCGTTGGCCCGGTTTCGCTGACACACCCCCGTGTGATGATGGAAGCGTCGTATCCCAAGCGTGTAGTTTCACGCGTGTCATTCGATCGGGAGAAGCTCCCATGAACGACGTGACCAGCATCGACGCGACGAGCATTGACGTGACAAGTCTCGACGTGGGTGAGCCGACCGGAGCCGTCCGGTTCGAGCCGTGCGCGCACTACGTGCCGGACGGTGACTCGCCGTGGGCCTGCTGCGAGGGCTGCGGCTGGCTCGAGGCCGACCACGAGTCCGTCGCGGCCGTCGCTCACCTCCCCCGCCGCCACCTGGTGGAGCGCCGGGCGTCCTGACGCGGCGCTCCCGCCGGAGCGCGGCCGTCAGGCGGAACGACGGGGACGGGCCGCCTTCTTGGCCCCGGTCGCCTTCGTCGCGGTCTTGGCGGTCTTCGACGACTTCGCCGCCTTGCGCGGCGCGGCCGCGGCCTTGCCGGCCTTCCCGGCGCGCTTGGCCGGCGCGGTCTCGGGCTCGTCGTCGGCCGCGTTCTCGTCGGCGCCCGGTGACCCGCCCGACGTGCGGGCGAGGCTGGCCTCGAGCGCGGCCATGAGGTCGAGGACCTTGGCCGGCGCCTCCGAGACCGGCTCGGCGACGATCTCCTCGCCGGCGGCCTTGCGCTCGATGAGGTCGAGGAGCTGGTCGCGGTACTCGTCGCGGTACTTGTCGGGCTCGAACGGGCCCGACAGCGCCTCGACGAGCTGGCGCGCCATCTCGACCTCGCGCCGGTTGACCTCGACGTCCTCGCCGGGCACGCCCTCGAGCGAGTCGATCGCCACGACCTCGTCGGCGTAGCGCATCGTCTCGACGCACAGCACGCCGTCGACGGGCCGGATCGCGACGAGGTGCTCCTTCGAGCGGATGACGACCCGTCCGATCGCGACCTTGCCGAGCCCGGTCATCGCCTCAACGAGCAGCCGGTACGGCTTCTGCGCGTTCTTCTCGGGGACGACGTAGTACGGCTGCTCGAAGTAGACGGGATCGATGTCGGCGAGGTCGACGAAGTCCTCGATCTCGATCGTCCGGGTGGCCACGGGTGCGAGCGCCTTCAGCTCGTCGGGCTCGATCACGACGTAGCTGCCCTTGCGGACCTCGTAACCCTTCACGATCTTGTCGTAGGGGACCTCGTCACCGGTCTGCTCCGAGACCCGCTTGTAGCGGATGCGCGCGCCCGTCCCCTCCTCGAGCTGGTTGAAGCTGACGTCGTTCGATCGGGCCGCTGACGTCATGCGGACGGGCACGGAGACGAGCCCGAAGCTGATCGACCCGCTCCACACTGCGCTCGGCACCGCCAACCTCCATCCCGACGAGACGGCCACCAGGTCAGACGTCCGCGACGCGCACGACTCATCGCCTCGTCACGTCGGGGCGCCGACCGGCGTCCTAGGTTCGCAGGTCATGACCCCGCGATGCACGCGCCGGGCCGTCGCGTGACGGCGACCCACGTCGACGTCGGCGGCCGGCACCTGACCCTGACCAACCTCGACAAGGTCCTGTACCCCGCCGCCGGGTTCACGAAGGCCCAGGTCGTCGACTACTACGCGCGCATCGGCGAGTGGATGCTCCCGCACCTCGCCGGACGCGCGCTCACGCTCGTGCGGTGCCCGGACGGCGTCGAGGGCGAGCGGTTCTTCGAGAAGCGCTGCCCGCCCCATCACCCCGACTGGGTCCCCGCGGTCGGCGAGCTGCGCTCGTGCGAGGTGCGCGAGCTGGCGACGCTCGTCTGGCTCGCCAACCTCGCCGCGCTCGAGCTGCACACCCTCCAGGCCCGGGTGACGCGGCCGGACCGCCCGACCGCGATGGTGCTCGACCTCGACCCCGGCCCGCCGGCCGGGATCCTGGACTGCTGCCGCGTCGCGCTCGATCTGCGCGCCCTGCTCGACGAGCTGGGACTCGCCGCGGTCGTCAAGACGTCCGGCTCGAAGGGACTGCACCTGTCCGTGCCGCTCAACACCGACGACGCCGGCGTCACCGCGGAGACGACGAAGGGATTCGCGCTCCAGATCGGCCGCGCGCTCGCGGCGCACTTCCCGGACCGGGTCGTCACCGACATGCGCAAGGACCTGCGACCGGGGCGCGTGTTCGTCGACTGGAGCCAGAACGACGAGCACAAGACGACCGTGTGCGCGTACTCACTGCGCATCGGGCCGCAGCCGACCGTCTCGACGCCCGTCTCGTGGGACGAGGTCGACGACGCGCTCGCGGGCGGCGACGCGGACGCGCTCGTGTTCGAGACCGCCGACACGCTGCGACGGGCGTCGGACGGCGGCGACCTCTACGCACCGAACGTGGAGCTCGAGCAGCACCTGCCCCGGTTGACGTAGCACGCGTGCGTCACGCGCGCCGGGGAACCTGCTGGATGTAGATCCGGACGCGCGCGATGAGGCCGTCGCGGGTGAGGTCGAACACGAGCGCCTCCGGCGTGACGGTCGACTCGCCGTGCACCTCGACGGTCTCGCTGAGCTCCGCGGTGGCGGACCTCCCGTCGGCCGCGTACGTGACGCGCGCGACGTCCATGCCGTAGCCACGCAGCGTCGGCATCAGCCCCGAGATGAACGCGAGATACTCGGCCTTCGACGGGTACGTGTCGCCGTAGGGGCCCGTCCGCGAGAAGTCGTCGGCGAGGCACGCTGCCAGACCGTCCCAGTCGTGGTCCGTCAGCGTCCGGAGGTAGCGATCGACGACGTCGGACACCGCAGGATCGTACGCCGGGACCGCGTCCGGGGACCCCGAAGCGGTCCGGTACCGTGAGCCGGCATGTTCGGGGCTGTCTCGAGTACGCCCTCACCGCCATCCGGCCACGGCTCCACCCCGTAGCGCGCGGTCATGCGCGTCCTGACCCAGGGGACGGGCCTCGGCATCGACGTCGAGGGCCTCACGCACACGTACGGCAGCGGCCCCGACGCGCTCGTCGTGCTCGATCACCTCGACGTGTCGATCGCGCCCGGCGAGTACGTCGCGGTCACCGGGCGATCCGGCGCGGGCAAGAGCACGTTCCTCGCGATCCTCGGCGGGCTGGAGCGTCAGCAGTCGGGACGCGTCGTCGTCGGCGACGTCGACCTCGGCGCGCTCGACGGTGACGCGCTCGCGTCGTACCGGCGCGACCGGGTCGGCTTCGTGTTCCAGCACTACGGGCTCCTCGGCTCGATGACGGCCGCGGAGAACGTCGAGCTCGCGATGACGTTCGCGGGTGTGTCACGCGCCCGTCGTCGCGCGCGTGCGAGCGAGCTGCTCGACGCGGTCGGCGTCGGCGCGCGCGCCGGGCACCGGCCGAGCGAGCTGAGCGGCGGCGAGAGCCAGCGCGTCGCGATGGCACGCGCGCTCGCGAACGAGCCGCGACTCGTGCTCGCGGACGAGCCGACCGGCAACCTCGACGACGACAGCACCGTGCTCGTCCTCGACCTGCTCGAGCGACTGCCGTCCGAGCACGGCTGCACCCTGGTCGTCGTCACGCACAACCACCTCGTCGCCGAGCACGCCGACCGCCGGCTCGTGCTCGCGGGAGGCCGGCTCGTCACGCCGCGCGGGACGTGAGCGAGGCGCGGTGAGCTGGCGGGACGCGTGCGGTGTGGCCGCGCGCAGCATCGGGCGGCGGCTCGGTCGTGCCGTGCTGACCGTGCTCGCGGTGATGCTCGCGGCCGCGCTCCTCTCCGCGCTGCTCATCGTCGCGGGGGCGGCGCGCACGCGCGTCCTCAGCCAGCTCTCGAAGGGCGGACCGCTGGCGGGCATCCAGGTCGCGGCCGCGGCGCCCGACCCCGGGCAGCTCGACACGGACAACCCGCGTCCGGGCCCGGCACGCGACCTCGACGACGACGCGCTCCACATGATCCGCAACCTGCCGGGCGTCCGGTCCGTCATCCCGCTCATCAGCACGCCGGTGCGCGTGATCGTCCCCGATCCGCCCGTCACCGGTCACGGGACGACGACGGCGAGCGCGCCCGAGCCGTTCACCGAGACGATGACGGGCTTCGACATGCGCCACAGCGGGCAGCTGCCGATCACCGTGCTGTCCGGTCGCCTGCCGGCGCCGGGGTCGCTCGTCGAGGTCGCGGTCACCGAGCAGTACCTGCAGCGGATCCACGCGCAGAAGACCGACGCGAAGCGCGTGGTCGGCACCGAGCTCGAGCTCGGCGCACCGCGCGTGTTCCCGAACGACGACACGGTGCGCGGCCGGTGGACGCGCGCGCTCATCGTCGGCGTCGTCGCGCAGGGCAACGCGGCCGGTGACGTGATCGCACCGATCGAGCAGGTGCAGGCCGCGCAGCGGTGGAGCGCGTCGGGTGTCGGGTTGGACGACCTGCCGACGTCGAAGTACAGCGGGCTGTTCGTCGTGGCGAACGGTCTCGATCAGGTGGGCCCGGTGCGCAACGCGATCACGCAGCGCGCCGGCTACTCGACGAGCGCGCCGGAGAACCTGATCGCCACCGTGCAGCGCTACTTGCGCGTCGTCGAGATCGTGCTGAGCGGGATCGGGCTGATCGCGCTCGTGATCGCTGCACTCGGCATCACGAACGCGCTGCTGGCTGCGGTGCGCGAGCGCCGTCGTGAGATCGGCGTGCTCAAGGCGATCGGGGCGCGCGACCGCGACGTGCGGCGGATCTTTTTGATCGAGGCGTCGCTCCTGGGCCTCGCCGGGGGCGCGCTCGGGACGCTGGCCGGGTTCCTCGTGTCGCAGCTGATGGCCGCGATCGTGAACCAGTACCTGACCGAGCAGGGGCTGTCCGCGGTGCACGTCGGACTGCCGGTCCTCGTGTTCGTCGTCGGCGTCGTCGGGTCGGCGCTGCTCGCGCTCGTCGCCGGGACGGTGCCCGCCCAGCGCGCGGCGCGGCTCCCGGCGCGCCAGGCGATGGGAGACCTCTGATGCGCGGCCGTGCGCTGATCCCGACGCTCGCGCTGCTGACGGCGACGGTCGTGCTGCTGGGCGCCTGCACGGCCGGGAAGCCGCGCACGCTCCCGCGTGCGCGCAACGGTCCCGCGTTCACGTACGTCGCGATCGGCGGTGCAGACACGCTCGCGGACGGGACCGACGATCCACTGCGCCAGGCGTGGCCGCAGGTACTGTTCCGCACCGCGCTGCCGCGCAACGCGACGCTCGTCAACCTCGCGTCCTCGCCCGCATCCGTGCAGGACGTGCTCGACAGGCAGGTACCGCAGGCGCTCACGCTGCACCCGACGCTCGTGACCGTGTTGATCACCGACGACGCATTCCGCGGGACACCGACCGCGACGTTCGAGACCCGCTTGCGCGACGCGCTCGTGCAGCTGCGCCAGGGCGGCCGCGCACGCGTCCTCGTCGCCAACATCCCGCCCCTCGACGCGCGGCCGGGCTACCTCGCGTGCTTGCCCGGCGCGGCAGCCGCGTCCGACTGCACGCTCGACCGCCCCGTCCCCGACGTCGCGACGCTCGACGCACGCGTCGACGCGCTCGATGCCGCCGTCGCGCGCGCCGCCGCGGCAACGGGCGCGAACGTCGTCGACCTGCATGCCGCGGTGCTCGCCGAGCGCGCAGCAGGACGCGAGACGGCCGAGTACGACCCCGGCGCGATCTCGCCGAACGCGCAGGGCCAGCGCGTGATCGCCACCGCGTTCGCGGACGCGTACCGGCGCAGCAACGCATGACGGACGCCCGGCCGCCGCGTGACGCGCAACGCCGTCGCGTCTACCTCGCGGAGACGCCGTTGCCGGGCCGCAAGCTGCCCGCGTTGGACCAGTGCGCGGCGTTCGTCGACACGGTCGTCGGATCGCTGTGGTGGGAGCTGCGCTTCCCGCACCTCACGATGGCCGACGTCCCGCGCCTGCGCCCGGGCCACGGCGCGCGCCAGGCGTTCTACTGCGAGCTCCCGAGCGGGCCCGCGATCACGCTCCCGCGCCGCTACCGCACGACGGGTGTGGTGCTCCACGAGCTCTGCCACTGGGCGCTGGCCCGGGACGACGACCTGCCCAACCACGGCCGGACGTTCGCCCGTCTGCTGCTCGACGCGACCGAGGAGTTCGGGGGCGCGCCGCGTGCCGACGCGCTCGCGGAGTCGTATCGCGCGCAGCGGGTGCACGTCGCGAAGCCGCCCCGGCTCGGGCCCGACGGCCGGCTGCGCTACGGGTGGGACGAACGCCTGCGCCTCGGTCGGGGAAGACTGTTCGACGTGCACTGCCACGACGGTGACGGCAACGGCAACAGCACGGGGACGACGACGTGCGTCCGGGCGCGCTTCGACGGCTGGGGTCGCGGCGGTGCGACGTTGCGGTTGCGCCGGCAGGACGAGACCGTCGTCGTGCGCGCGTCATCGGTATGGGACGTCCGCCGCGTGCCCGACGCGCGCGCGACGCCACGCCGGTAGCGGGCTTCCGTGCACGAGGGCAGTCGCCGCGCGGTCGTCGCCGCGTTGCTCGCGAACCTCGGCATCGCGGCCGTGAAGCTCGCCGTCTTCCTGGTGACGGGTGCGGCCTCGATGCTCGCCGAGGCGATCCACTCCTTCGCGGACACCGGGAACCAGGGCCTCCTGTTCCTCGGCGGCAACCGCGCGCGACGCGCGCCGACGCCCGAGCACCCGTTCGGCTTCGGCAGCGAGCGCTACTTCTGGGCGTTCGTCGTCGCGGTGATGCTGTTCACGCTCGGTGCGCTGTTCGCGTTGCTCGAGGGTGCCGAGCGGATGGTGCACCCGCAGTCGGTGTCGTCGCCGGGGTGGGCGCTCGGGACGCTCGTCGCCGCGATGGTCCTCGAGAGCCTGTCGTTCCGCACCGGCACGCAGGAGGCGCGCAAGCTCAAGCGACCCGGGTGGACGTGGTTCGACTTCATCCACCGCTCGACGAACCCCGAGATCACCGTGGTGCTCCTCGAGGACTCGGCCGCGCTCGTCGGGCTCGTGTTCGCGTTCGCCGGCATCGTGCTCGCGTGGATCACGGGGAACGACCGGTTCGACGCGGGCGGGAGCATCGCGATCGGTCTGCTGCTCGGTGTCGTCGCGGTCGTCCTCGCGTCCGAGATGCAGAGCCTGCTGATCGGCGAGTCGGCGGGTCCCGCCCGCGAGCAACGGATCCGCGACGCGATGGCCGACGGGCCCGAGGTGCGCCGGGTCATCCACCTCCGTACGCTCGTCCTCGGCCCGGAGGAGCTGCTCGTCGCGGCGAAGCTCGACATCGTCGCGCCCTCGATCGCCGAGCTCGCCGCCGCCATCGACACGATCGAGGCGCGGGTCCGTCGCGCGGTGCCGACGGCGCGGGTGATCTACATCGAGCCCGACCTGTACCGCGACGCGACGCCCTCCGAGGACGGCGGGATCCGTGACGATCAGTCGAGCCGGCGGAGCTCCGAGCGGTAGCGCTCGCCGTTGCGGACGTAGCCCTTCGCGTTCTCGAGGATCATCGACTCGGGATCCACGGCGCCTTCGCGGAGCTTGGCGGGCACGCCGAGCGCCATCGCGCGGGCGGGGACCTCCATGCGGTTCGGGACCAGCGCGCCCGCACCGACGAGCGCGCCGCTGCGCACGACCGCCTCGTGCAGCACGATCGAGCCCGACCCGATCAGCGCACCCGACTCGACGGTGCAGCCCTCGAGATGCGCGAGATGCCCGACGACGCAGTCGTCGCCGATCCACGTCGACAGCTCCGCGGTCGCGTGCACGATCGCGCCGTCCTGGATGGACGTGCGCGCGCCAACGGTGATGCGACCGACGTCACCGCGCAGCACGGCCTGCGGCCACACGCTCGTCTGCGACCCGATCGTGACCGCGCCGATGACGGTCGCGTCGGGATGGACGAACGCGTCGGGAGCGATGACGGGCCTGACGTCGCCGAGCGCGTAGAGGGCCATACCCTGGAGGCTACGTGGCCCGTCCGCGCACGGGCCGCAGCGCGTGGGCAACAGTCCCCCACTCGCTCAAGTCGACCGCGCGCGTGCCGAGATGAACGCTGTGACGCTCACCACAGCCGACCCGATCGCCCTCCCCGGCGTCGACCACGGCGCCCGACGCCTCGCGGTGCTCGGCCGGGTGAAGCTGCCCACCACGATGGCGCTGCTCGAGGGACTCGGGCTGCGGGCCGGGATGCGGTGCCTCGACGTCGGGTGCGGGTCGGGCGCGATCACGCTCGCGATGGCGTCGGTCGTCGGGCCGACGGGTCAGGTCGTCGGCTTCGACCACAACAAGGCGGTGCTGCGCTGGGCCGTCGACGCCGCGCACCGCGAGCACGTCACGCAGGCCACGTTCTGCACGGCGGACGTCTCCGATCTCGACGCCGACGGGTGCTACGACCTCGTGTTCGCGCGGTTCCTGCTCAGCCGAGTCCCGAACCCCGACGACGCGCTCGACCGGATGGTGCGCGCGCTCCGCCCGGGCGGGATCGTCGTCGTCGAGGACGAGGAGTTCGCGGGCCAGTTCTGCCACCCGCGCTCGGCGGCGTTCGACCGGTTCGCCGAGCTGTACGCCGCGGCGCTGCGCCGGCGAGGAGGAGACCCGGAGATCGGTCCGGAGCTGCCGGGCCGTCTCGACGCCCACGGGCTCGAGAGCGTCGGCGTCAACGTCGTGCAACCGACGTTCCGGCAGGGCGAGGGCAAGCGTCTGCCCGCGCTCACGATGGCGCACCTCGGTCCCGAGCTCGAGGCCCACCACATCGCGGACCTGGACGAGGTCGACCACCTGACCGCGCAGCTCGAGGAGCTCGCCCTCGACGACACGTCGATCGTCGGCCTCCCCCGCGTCTACCAGTGCTGGGGCCGCCGCCCCGCCTGAGCGAGGTCGCCCGGAGGGCGACCGGAAGCGGTGGCCCGAGCGGCCCGGCGCCGCAGGCGCCACGAGCGGAACAGCCTGAGCGTCGCACCCGCACCGCAGTACCCTCCCGCGGGTGACCACCAGCACGATCGACGTCGACGCGCACGTCGCGCGCATCGCACGTGAGGGCTACACGATCGTCGAGCACGCGATCGAGCCCGACCTCGTCGACGAGCTGTCCGAGGACCTGGTGCGGCTCGAGCGCGTCTACGACGTCACGCCGTCCGCGAACAGCTTCGAGGGCGCGAAGACCGTCCGCATCTACAACCTCCTCGCGTTCGGCGAGTGCTACGAACGCATCCCGGTGCACCCGAACGTGCTGCCGATCGTCGAGGGGGTGCTCGACCGCGGCTGCCTGGTGTCGTCGCTGTCGTCGATCGCGATCTGCCCCGGCGAGGTCGCGCAGCCGATCCACGCCGACGACCAGCTCATCCCGCTGGCCAAGCCGCACGCGCCGACGGTGTGCAACACGATGTGGGCGCTCACGGACTTCACCGAGGCGAACGGCGCGACGCGCGTGATCCCGGGCTCGCACCTCGCGGACCACTCACCCGACTACGGCCGGCCGTACGAGAGCGTCGCGGCCGAGATGCCGCGCGGCAGCGTCCTCGTGTGGCACGGCAGCCTCTGGCACGGCGGCGGCGCGAACAGCACCGACGATCGTCGGGTCGGCATCGCGATGAACTACTGCGCGGGCTGGATCCGCCAGCAGGAGAACCAACAGCTCGGCATCCCCCGGGAGATCGCGGCGCGCTTCTCACCCCGCCTGCGCGAGCTGTGCGGGTACGGCGTCTACAACGGGCTGATCGGGCACATCGACAAGCACAGCCCCGCCGAGATGCTCGACGCGATCGCGGCGAGGGGCGACGGCCGCCGCGACGCGACGAGCCCGATGGTGTGGGACCACCTCACGTGACCTTGTAGAGCGCCTCCATCCCCGCGACGAGGTGGTCGTTGACGTGGCAGTGGAACAGCCACGTCCCCTGGTTGTCGGGGCGCATGTCGGCGACGACCATCGATGCGGGCAGGAGGTTCACGACGTCGACGCGCATGCCCATCGACGTGACGTCGTTGCCGTGCCAGTGCGGTGTGTGGAGGTCGACCTCGGTCCCCATGCCCATGACGTACCAGCGGACGCGCTGGCCTCGCTTCATGGTGAGACCGGGCAGGTTCCCGAAGTCGTACCCGTTGATCGAGTGCATCAGGTTGCTCTCGTGGAACTCGTCCGACTGCTTGTCCACCGCGGATGGGTCGAGCGTGTACTTCTGGATGTTGGTGTCGATCCACGGGCTGTCGTTCTCGTCGTCGACCTCGAAGTTCACGACGAGCTCACGGTCGACGTCGCGCGGTGAGCCGTCGGCGCGGGCCATGCCCTTGCGGGTGACGATGATGGCGCCCATCAAGCCCGCGTAGACGTCCGGGCCCTCGTCGCTGTGCGAGTGGTACATCCACATGATCGAGCTCGGGTCGGCGGGACCGGGACCCGAGCGCTCGCGCACCTGCCACACGTACGTGTGCGTGCCGCCCGTCGCGACGCTGTCGTCGGCCTTGTCGGCACCCGACGTGCCGTCGTCGTACGGCGCGCCTTCGGAGTCCTTCTCGTAGTAGACGCCGTGCGCGTGCATGCTCGCCGGGAACGGCGTGTTGTTCCTGAACACGATCTTCAGCGTGTCGCCGACCTCGGCGTGCAGCACCGGCCCGAGGTCACCGAGGTGCTGCCACTCGGGAGCGACGGGCGCGAGCTTCGTGAACGTCGCGTCCGTGTACTCGCGGTAGATCGACTTCATGTACACGTGGCCGATCGTCGTCGGCCCGCGCTCGTCCCAGGTCGCCTCCGGCTCGCCGAGCGGCTTGCCCGTCACGAGGTTCTTGCCGCTCGGCGCGTAGTCCCAGGCGACGGGATCGGCCGCGATGTAGTGCACGCGGACCTTGCCGTGCAGCGCCGCGAACGCGCGCTCGTCGGCCTCGTCGGAAGATGCGGCTGCCGTGGTCGTCGGTGTCGCGTGCCCCGCGTGCGCTGCGTGCCCGTCGTGGGCCGGGGCCCGGGCCGCGCCGCCCCGCGGCGATGCGCCGCAGCCCGCCGCGATGATCGCCCCGAGCGCGAGCACCGCGCCCAACCGCCGTGTCGTACGTTCCGCCCGCATCCCGCCGCTCCCCTGCACTGCACGACAGGGGCCCACCCGCGCCCTGCCTGGCCCTGCACCGATTCGAGGGCGGGAGGTTAGGGCTACCTTCCCTTCCCCGGCAAGGCCGGGCGCACGATCGGCCGGTGCCGGCGCACGACGCGCGCGACGTCGCGCCGCAACGGGAGCCTGTACTCGATCACGCCGTCGCGGTGGTCGAGGAACTCGACGCGATCCTCGGGCAGTCGCGGGAGCGGCGGGTCGGCGTGCGTCTCGGCATCCGGTCGTTGTGGGTCAGACTGACGCCATGCAGACCGTCCTCGGCATCGACATCGGCGGCAGCGGGATCAAGGGCGCGCCCGTCGACCTCGAACAGGGCCGCTTCGCCGTCGACCGCGTGCGCATCCCGACGCCCGAGGGCGCGCCGCCCGGGCCGGTCGCGGAGGTCGTCGCGAAGGTCGTGTCGTCCTTCGAGACCGACGGACCGTTCGGGTGCACCTTCCCGGCCGTCGTCGTCAATGGCGTCGCACGCACGGCCGCGAACGTCGACCACGCGTGGATCGGGACCGACGTGCACGCGTTGCTCTCCCAGCAGACGGGGCGCGACGCCGTCGTGATCAACGACGCCGACGCCGCCGGCCTCGCCGAGGTGCGTTACGGCGCGGGGCGCGATCGGGACGGGACGGTCGTGGTCCTCACACTCGGCACCGGGATCGGCTCCGCGGTGTTCATCGACGGGCACCTGGTGCCGAACACCGAGCTCGGCCACCTCGAGATCCGCGGGAAGTCGGCCGAGGAGCGCGCGTCGGACCGCACGCGCGACGACGAGGACCTCGGCTGGCACCACTGGGCGCAACGTCTGAACGAGGTGCTGGCGACGATCGAACGCCTGCTCAGCCCCCAGCTGTTCATCCTCGGCGGCGGCGTCAGCAAGCGGAGCGACAAGTTCCTGCATCTCCTGTCGACCCAGGCGGAGGTCGTCCCGGCGTCGCTGCGCAACGACGCGGGGATCATCGGCGCGGCGTTGGTGGCGAGCGGCGCGCGGTAGAAATGCACGCACCGTGCAACCGTCCCCCGTGCACCCGGGAGGTCTCGTGACCGACGCGACCGTCGACACCCGTTCCGGCAAGGTCAGCGGCACGTTCAGAGACGTGCGGACGGAGCCGGGCCGTGCGCGGACGCGCGGGACGGCCCGGCCAGAGGGAGCCGACGGCAACGGCGTGCACGTGTTCCGGGGCATCCCGTACGCGGCGCCGCCCACCGGACCGCGCCGCTACCGCGCGCCCCAGCCACCTGATCCCTGGACCGACGTGCGCGAGTGCCTCGACGCCGGACCGGTCGCGCCGCAGCCGCCCTCGCCGTTCGAGGCGATGCTCGGCGCCCCGAGCCCGCACTGGGACGAGGACTGCCTGACGCTCAATGTCTGGACGCCCGGCCTCGACGACGCGCGCCGGCCGGTCATGGTCTGGATCCACGGCGGCGCGTTCGTCAACGGCAGCGGCTCGACGCCGTGGTACGACGGCACGCGCTTCGCCCAGCACGGCGACCTCGTCGTCGTGACGATCAACTACCGGCTGGGCGCGCTCGGCTTCCTGCACCTCGCGCCGTTCGACCGCGACCGGTTCGCCGACGCGGGCAACTGCGGCCTGCTCGACCAGATCGCCGCGCTGGAGTGGGTGCGCGACAACATCGAGAACTTCGGTGGCGACCCGTCCCGCGTGACTGTGTTCGGCGAGTCGGCGGGCGGGATGAGCGTCGGCACACTGCTCGGCATGCCGGCCGCGCAGGGACTGTTCGCGCGCGCCATCGTACAGAGCGGGTCGGCATCCTTCGTCGCCGACGAGGCTCGCGCGACGCGCATCGCCGAGCGACTGCTCGCGAAGCTCGACCTCGACCCGTCGCGCGTCGACGAGATCGAGACGATCCCCGCGCAGGCCGTCGTCGACGCCCAGTCCCGCCTGTACGACGAGGAAGCGCGCACGCAGCTCCCGTTCGTCCCCGTCGTCGACGGGCTCCACATCCCACGCCCGCCGCTCGAGGAGATCGCCGCCGGTGACGCGGGTGACGTCCCGCTGCTGATCGGGACCAACGCCCACGAGATGACGCTCTTCCTGCTCCTCGACCCGTCGCTCGCGTCGCTCGACGAGGCGTCGCTCACCAAGCGGGCGGTCGGCGCGCTCGGCGAACGAGGCGAGGAGGCGGCCCGGCTGTACACGTCGAACCGTCTCGGCGCGCCGCTGGGCGACGCGCTGATCGCGCTCGAGAGCGACCGGGTGTTCCGCATCCCGGCGATCCGCCTCGCGGAGGCCGAAGTGCGCGCGGGCCGGCCGGTGCACATGTACCTGTTCGCGTGGGAGACGCCCGCGTTCGGCGGCGCGCTGCGGTCCGCGCACGCCCTCGAGCTGCCCTTCGTGTGGGACGCGCTCGACCAGAACGGCGTCGGGATCCTGACGGGTGACGGCCCCGAGCGCCAGGCGCTCGCGACCAGGATGCACCGACACTGGATCGAGTTCGCGCGCACCGGCGAGCCCGGATGGCCCGAGTACGACCTCGAGTCGCGTCGTGTCGTCGTGTTCGACGGCGAGGGCGAGCGCGTCGTCGCGGACCCGGCCGGTGACGAGCGCCGGCTGTGGGACGGCGTCGGGTGAGGATCTTCCGGCGCTCCCGTCGCGCCCGTGACGACGCCGGCGCTCGCCCGAACGAGCGCATCGACGAGCTCGTCGAGGAAGCGCGCGAGGACAACCCGGACGAGACGACGCGCCGCGAGGCGTACGAGCTGGAGCTCATGGAGGAGGAGCGCTCGCGGGAGGGCGCCCAGGTCGAGGTCGACGAGCCCGACGAGCGCTAGGACGTGAACCAGACGCGTGCGGACGCGCGCGTCTCGCCGTCGACCCGGATCCAGACGGTGAGCGGCTCGTCGCCGCGCGCGGGCGCGACCACGACCGCGACCTCGTCGTGCGGGTTGATCGGGGTGTGGTACTCGAGCTGCGCGCACCGCACTGCACCGCGCTCACCCGCGGCGAGGAGCTCGTCGACGGGCTCCCAGTAAGCCGCGTTGTTCATGTGACCCATCAGGTCGAAGTCCGACGCGCGGGTCGTCCAGACGCGCGCTGTGGCGTCGGCCGGCGCGGGTGGGTGGATCAGGTGTGTGCTGACGCGTGGCGCGCCGTCGGGGTGCGGGAACCACGCGTCGAACCCGTCGGGCAGACGCGCGGGCCGACCGGTCCGCGGGTCGACGAAGATCCACACCGCGCGTGACACCACGTGCGCGCCGCGGTCGCCGCGCAACGTCGTCACACGTTCGGCCCAGCGGGGCCCGAGACCGGTTCCCCGCGTCTCCATGCGCACGTTCTCGAGGAAGCGTGGGAGCGCACGGACGTCGAGGTCGATCCGGCGCAGCACCCACGCGCCGCTGCGACCGAAGCCGGCGTCTGAGATGTCGTCGTAGGCGATGTCCTGGTGATGGCGCGCCAACGGCGCGAGGCGGAGACGGCCGTCGCGCCCGACGTCGCCGAGCCGGACCGTGACGTCTTGCGTGAAGACGCGGTCGCTCACGACGCGCGCGCCAGCGTCGCGAGGGTGTCGACGAGCGCGCGCGTCGGTGGCGCGAGCTCGCCGTCGGCAAGATGACGCCATCGCGGACCGAGGCCGCGCACCCGCGGCGGGAGCTCGATCTGCACGCCACGCCGGGCGAGGTTCACGGGGTTGGCGGGGTGAAGCCCGCGCAGCGCGACCGGGATCGTCGCGACGTCGTCGACGATGTCGTACTCGGGGAGCGCCGCGCGCAGCGCGGTCGCCACGGTCGCGGCGAGCGCGCGGTCGGTGCCGCCGACGAGCAGCGTCGTCCAGTAGCCGTCGCGGCCGTGACCGTGGAGCGAGAACACCACGTCACAGTGTGCGAGGAACGCGCGCAGCGCGTCCGACTCGGCCGGGTCCGCGAGATGCGAGGGAAGGTGCCAGCGCAGGTCCTCCGGCTGCAGGACCGCGTAGAGCGACGCGCCCGCGCACGTCGCCGCGAGCGCCGCGACCTCGGCCGTCCGGCGTTCGAGGCTGCCGCCGTGGAGCGCCATGAAGCCCACTCGCGAGCGCAGCTCGACGCGCTCCTCGACGCCCGGCGTCCCGAGCAACTCGGCGAACACGGCCGGAAGGCTACGTCGTGGGAGGAACCCGACGGAATGCCCGCGGCTCGGGCAGCTGCTCTCCTTGCAAAGAGGTGGGGCCGGCTGACGCGCCGCCAGGCGAGAATGCCGTGCGATGGACACCGACGCGCTCGTGCTCGTCGCTCCCCGGCGGCTGGAACGCCGGCGGCTGCGGGTGCCGGACGTCGGCGAGGACGACGCCGTCGTGCGGGTCGAGGCGTGCGGGCTGTGCGGGACGGACCACGAGCAGTACACGGGGACGCTGCCGCTCCCGTTCGCGTTCGTGCCGGGACACGAGACCGTCGGGACGGTCACGGCGATCGGCGACATGGCGGCGCGGCGGTGGGGCGTCGAACCGGGCGACCGGATCGCGGTCGAGGTGTTCCAGTCGTGTCGCGAGTGCGCGCCGTGCCGGGCCGGCGAGTACCGCCGCTGCATCCGTCATGGGCTGCGCGACATGTACGGCGCGACATCGGTCGAGCGCGCGCCCGGGTTGTGGGGCGGCTACGCCGGACATCAGTACCTCTCGCGCGACACGATGCTGCACCGCGTGCCGGGCAATCTCGATCCGGTCACGGCCACCGTGTTCAACCCTCTCGGCGCCGGGATCCGATGGGCGGTGACGGTGCCCGGGACGCGTGAAGGCGACGTCGTCGCCGTGCTCGGGCCCGGGATCCGCGGGTTGTGCGCGACCGCGGCCGCGAAGGACGCGGGTGCGGGGTTCGTCATGGTCACGGGCGTCGGTCCGCGCGACGCGCCCCGGTTGGCGATCGCGTCGCAGTTCGGCGCGGACGCCGTGTGCGACGTCACGAGCGACGACCCCGTCGACGTGTTGCGCGACGGCGCGGGGTGTCTCGCCGACGTCGTCGTCGACGTCACCGCCAAGGCACCCGAGGCGCTCGCGCAGGCGGTCGCACTCGCGCGGCCGGGCGGGACGGTGGTCGTCGCCGGGACGCGCGGCGTCGCGGAGACGCCCGGCTTCCATCCCGACCACGTCGTGTACAAGGAGCTGCGCCTCGTGGGCGCGCTCGGCGTCGACGCCCCCGCGTACGCGCAGGCGCTCGACGTGCTCGCCTCGCGGCGCTACCCGTTCGACACCCTCCCCCGGCGCGTCGCGTCGCTGGGCGAGACCGAGACGCTCCTGCAGGCGATGGCCGGCGAGACCGATGTGCCGCCGCCCGTCCACGGCGTCGTCGTCCCCGACGCGTAACGTCCTTCGCTCATGAGCGACATCCGCACGCCGCTCGAAATCGTGAGAGAGGTCTACGCCGCGCTCGGGGCGAAGGACCTCGACCGCGTCGTCGCACTGTGCGATCCGGACGTCGTCGTGATCCAGGACGACGCGCTGCCGTGGGGTGGGCACCACGTCGGCGCGGACGGGCTCGCCCAGTTCGCGATCGCGCTCGTCGGCACCATCGACTCCGCCGTCACACCGCACGCGATGTTCCAGGCGGGGAACCGCGTCGTGCAGTACGGCCGCACGGTCGGAACCGTGCGCGCGACCGGAGTGTCGTTCGACCTCCCGGAGTGCCACGTCTGGACGGTCGACGACGGCCGCGTGACGAAGGCGGAGTTCTTCATCGACACGCCCGCGATGCTGGACGCGCTCGGCAACACCGCGTCCGGCTAGCTATCGGCTCGTCCGGTTCGCTCGTGCGTAGCGCTCCGGTGTCGTGCCGATCGCGGCGGCGAAGTCCCGGATGAGATGCGCCTGGTCCGAGTAGCCGAGCTCGGCCGCGACCTGGGCCCAGTCGACGTCCGCGCCGTCACGCACGCGCTCCGCCGCCTCGTACAGCCGGTACCGGCGCACGACCGCCTTCGGGCTCACCCCGACCTCATCGGCGAAGCGCCGTTGCAGCTGCCGGACGCCGATGCCGACGTCGCGCGCGAGCTTCTCGACGCGCGCGTACGTGGGGTCGGCCGCGACTCGCTCGACGAGCGCCGTCATGTCCTCCGACGGTTGGCGCGCCTCGGGAGCGCGCGCAGCAAGGAACCGATCGATCACCGCGACGCGCGACTCGTTCGTCGTCTCGTTGCGGACGGCTTCCACGAGCTCGTCGCCCGCGGCCCCGAACACCTCCGCGACAGGCACCGAGCGGTCGCGTAACTCCGACATCGGGCCGTCGAGAAACGGGCGGAAGCCCGCGGGCCGGAACATCACGCCGAACGCGCTCCCCGTCCCCTCCAGCCGCCGTTCCGTGACCCGGGTCGTCACACCGTGGACGAGCGCCACATCGGGCTCGAAGACGACGTTGACGACCGGGTGCGCGAAGACCCGCTGGGTATACGACTCACCGGGCGGGAGATCCCACGTCGGGACCCAGTAGCGGTCGACGAAGCGGGCGACGGGCGGGCGCGGCGGATACCGGTCGAGCCGGAACCGTTGCAGACCTGCAGCGGGGGCGATGATCCCGCGCGCGTCCTCGTCGACCGGTCGCACCACGTCGTGGACCGTATCGGAGCCGATGTCGTGTTTCTTCAAGATGGCACGTGGGCCAGTACGCGATCGTGGGCGCATGAACGAGATCTCGGAGCGCTACGCACGCCTGGCCGGCGAGTTCGCGACAACGATCGCCGGCGTTCCCGACGACCGGTGGACCGCCCCGTCGCCGTGCGAAGGATGGACCGCGCGCGACGTGGTGCGGCACGTGGTCGAGACGCCGGCGATCTTCCTGCGCCTGGTCGGACGCGAGATGCCCGAGGTGCCGTCCGTGGACGACGACCCGGCTGCCGCGTTCGACGCGTCGCGCAAGGTCGTGCAGGCGGACCTCGACGACCCGGAGCGCGCGAACGTCACGTTCGAGGGCGTGTTCGGGACGATGACGTTCGCGGAGTCGATCGACCGCTTCATCAACTTCGACCTCGTCGTGCACCGATGGGACCTCGCGCACGCGACCGGTCAGGACGAGACCATCGCTCCCGACGAGATCCGGCGCGTCGAGGACGCGACCGCGGGCTTCGGTGACGCGCTGCGCGGCGAGGGTGTGTGCGGCCCGGCGCTCGACCCGCCGGCAGGCTGCGACGAGCAGACGAAGGTTCTGGCGTTCCTCGGCCGGAAGGCGTGGTGAGCGAAATCGGGTGAAGCGCCGCGTCCCGTCGCCGTAGCGTTCGCGTTGCGTGCGAGTTCGCCTCGGAGACGCCGACGACACGGACGCCGCGATCGCGGTGTGGAAGGCGTCTCGCGAGGCGCGAGACGCCGGGGTCGTGACGTCGGCCGACCGGGAGCGTCGCGCTCGCGACGACTTCTCTCGCCCGGACAGCTTCCTCGTGGTTGCCGAGGACGATCGCGTGGTCGGCATGGCGCTCGCGATGCACACACGCGACGGTGACGGCAGCGGACCCGTCGTCCCCGGCCGCTGCCACGTCGAGATGGTGTTCGTCACGCCGGACCGATGGGGCACGGGCATCGGTGCCCGCGTGCTGGATGGGCTGCTCGACGAGGCCTGCGCACGCCGCTACGAGTCGATCGAGCTGTGGACGGGGATCGACAACGAACGCGCGCAACGGCTGTACGAGAGCCGAGGCTTCGTGCGGTCGGGACAGGAGCAGGACACCGAAACAGGCGATCGCATCGTCCAGTACGAGCGACCTTTGGGGTATGAACGGTACAGAACACCGGGCAGATCCCAGAGTTCGGCCTGACAGGCGGTCCCGCGGGACCGCCGGCGCGCGGGTGCGGCGCGTCACTCCACCCAGGTGCCGTCGCGCATGACGACGCGGCCCTCCAGCTCGTCTGCCTCACGCCACGCGAGGACGCGCACCGGGCGCATCAGCAGGTACACCCAGCCGCCGCCGTACGGGCGCGGATCCCAGCCCAGCCGCTCGGCGAACAGCTGCGCGTGCGCGTCGCCGACCTCGGTCGCGCCGACGACCTCGACCTCGGTGTCGACGACCACGACGTCACGCGTCGGACCGAGCCCGAGACGAGCACGTCCTGACGCCACGACGTTGCGCGCGGTGACGCTCGTCGCTTCGGTCGCTATCACGACGCGCTCGCCGTCCCACACGAACGACAGTGGTACGAGATGCGCGACGCCCGCGGGCGACGCGGTCGCGACCCACGCGTCCTCGTCGTGCGCGAGCTTCTCGAGCGCGTCCGCCTTCCGCTGCGCGCGTGGTCGTGGCGGCACGGCGACGCCTGCCTCAACCGTTCCGCGGCACCTCGCGGAACGGTTGGCCGCGGTACGGGTCAGGCTCCTTCGGGAGACCGAGCACACGCTCGCCGATGATGTTCTTCTGGATCTCGTCGCTGCCGCCGTAGATCGACGGCGCGGGCGAGAAGAGCGCCATCTCCTGGATCGCGCCGCCGCCCGGCGTGTCGGGACCCATCAGCGTCCCCCACGGCCCGAGGATCTCGAGACCGACCTCGCGCGACAGCCGCGTGATCCGGCTCATCATCAGCTTCGCGGTGTTCGCCTCCGGCCCTGGACCGCGCCCGGCTGCACGCGCGGCCTTCGTGCGCAACGCGGTCATGCGACCGATCTCGTTCAACGTGTAGAGCTGCGCGAGGTTCTGGCGGACGACGGGATCGCGGTCGCGCCCGAGCTCCTTTGCGAGCTGCATGAAGAGCTTCCCGCTGCGCGTCGACCCGACGTTTGCACCGGCCCCACCACCGCGCGGCGCGCCACCCGCGAGATCGCCGGCACGCCGGTCGAGGAAGCCGGCCTTGCGTCCCGGGAACGCGCCGCCGAGCGCGCCGCTGCCTCCGCTCCCGAGGCCCGCGCGCTCGTTCGCGAGCGTCGTGTTCGCGACGGCCCAGCCGCCGTTCAGCTCACCGATGCGCGCGTCGTCGGACACACGGGCATCGGTGAAGAACACCTCGGAGAACAGCGCGCGCCCCGTCATCTCGCGCAACGGCCTGACCTCGACGCCGGGCTGGTCCATCGGGAGCGCGAAGTACGTCAGCCCCTTGTGCTTCGGCACGTCCCAGTCGGTGCGCGCGACGAGCATGCCGAGGTCCGCGAGCTGGCCGCCCGACGTCCAGACCTTCTGCCCGTTGACGACCCACTCGTCGCCGTCGCGCTCGGCGCGCGTCTGGAGACCGGCGAGGTCGGATCCCGCGCCCGGCTCGCTGAACAGCTGGCACCACGCCTCCTGGCCGTTGATGATCGGCTTCAGGTACCGGCGCTTCTGCTCGTCGGTGCCGTGCGTGATGATCGTCGGCCCCGCGAGCAGGATCCCGAGCCCCGACGGCGGCCCGACCGCGCCCGCAGCCGCGATCTCCTCGGACACCGCGGCCGCGAGGTCGCGGGTGAAGCCCTTGCCGTACCACTCCTCCGGCCAGGTCGGCACCGCCCAGCCCGACTCCGCGAGCCGGTCCCACCACTGCGCCAGCGTGAGGTCGGGGTCCCAGTTCTCGGCGAGCCACGCCCGCACCTCTTCACGAACGAGCTCAGCCGTGAGCACAGCCATCGAGGCTCCTCTTCGTCTCGCTCAATCGAGCAGTTCCAGCACCTTGTCGGACGGGCGGGCGATGATCGCACGCTCGCCGCGGAACACGACAGGTCGCTGCATGAGCTCGGGGTGCGCGAGCAGCACGTCGACGACCTGCTTCCGGGTCCGGTAGTCGGCCTCGTCCAGCCCGAGCTCCTTGAACCGCTTGTCCTTGCGGACGAGATCGGCCGGCGGGTCGGGGATGTGGTCGAGGATTCGTTCCAGCGTGACGCGATCCGGCGGGGTCTTCAGGTACTCGACGACGTCGAACTCGACGCCTCGCTCGCGCAGGATGTCCACTGCGCCGCGCGCCTGGCCTCAGCCGGGATTGAAGTAGACGAGCAACTTCTCCATCGCGTTCACCCTAGGCGGTCGACCCGCTCCCGCAGCGCCCGAACCTCGGCGCGGAGCTCACCGATCTCGGCCCGTAGCTCGGCGAGTCCGTCCCGCTCGCGTTCGGCGGGATCCGCGACGGGCGCCGGCGACGCGGGTGCGTCGGTGCCGAGCAGCTGGGCGTACCGCGTCTCCTTCTGACCGGGCTCACGGGCGAGACGGGCAACGAGCGGCTCGTCGCGCGCCGCGAGCGCGTCGAGCGTCGCGACGACGTCGTCGAGCGCCTCGAAGTGGTGCAGCCGGTCGGCGCGCCCCTTGAGCTCTCCCGGCGTCTGGGGGCCGCGCAGCATGAGCACGGCGAGCAACGCCGTCTGCGCGTCGTCGAGACCGAGCGACTCGTCGAGCAGCTGCCAGTACTTGATGACGCGACTGCCCGATGTGACACCGCGCCGCGACAGGCCGCGGTCACGCAGACGGTCGAGCGCGGCCTCGATCGTCGCCTCGTCGTACGACGCGACCGGGTCACGGTTCGTCGTCTGGTTGCACGCGCTACGCAGCGCGTTGAGGCTCAACGGATACGTGTCGGGAACGGTGCGCTGCTTCTCGACCAGACAACCGAGAACGCGCACCTCCTCAGGCGTCAGCTCGTGCACGGGTCGAGCCTACGGAGCGTGGTGGGTGTTCAGCACAGCCCTCCACGAGCCGATCTACCGTTGTTCCCCGTTCGGCTCCCGGGAGGGTGGGCCCCGTGTCAAGGCTGGATCGGCTCGGTCGCGCCGCGGCCCGCCGCCACTGGTTCGTCATCGCCGCGTGGCTCCTCGCGGCCGTGGTGGTCGTCGTCGCGGCATCGGCCTCGGATGGACGTCCCGTCGACGTCTACTCCATCCCCGGCGCCGAGTCGCAGCACGCGCTCGACCTCCTGCGGGAGCGCTTCCCCGCGCAGGCGGGCGACAGCGCGACGGTCGTGTTCGCCACGGAGACCGGCACCGTGCGCGCCGCGGCGCCGTCCGCCGGGATCGCGGCCACCGTCGCGAAGCTGCAGAAGCTGCCACACGTCTCGTCCGTCGTCGCGCCCGAGGGTCCGCTCGCGGCCGCGCTCGTCTCGAAGGACGGCCGCATCGCGTTCGCACGCGTGCAGTACGACCGCAGCGCGGAGCAGCTCGGCACCGTCGCGTTCCGAGACCTGCAAGCCGCCACCGCGCCAGCGCGCGCCGCGGGGCTCGACGTGCAGCTCGGCGGCACCGTCGTCGACTACGGGAACCAGTCCGCGCACGGCAACGGTGACGCGATCGGCCTGCTCGTCGCGATCGTCATCCTGCTGTTCGCGTTCGGCTCCGTGATCGCGATGGGGCTCCCCATCGGGACCGCGCTGTTCGGTCTCGCGATCGGGCTCTCGCTCATCACGTTGCTCGCGTCGGTCACCGACGTCGGGACGGTCGCGCCCGAGATGGGGACGATGATCGGCCTCGGTGTCGGTATCGACTACTCGCTGTTCGTCGTCACGCGATACCGCGAGTCGCTCGCGACGGGGCTCGACGTCGACGCCGCAGTCGGTCGCGCCATCGCGACCGCCGGTCAGGCGGTGTTGTTCGCGGGCACCACCGTCGTGCTCGCGATCTGCGGGCTGCAGCTGTCCGGCATCCCGTACGTCGCGGTGCTCGGCTACACCGCGGCGATCGTCGTCGCGGTGATGATCGCCGCCGCGCTGACGCTGCTGCCGGCCCTGCTCGGGCTCGTCGGCCGCGGCATCGACCGCCTGCGCGTGCCCGGCATCCGGTCGTCGATCCCCCGTGAGGGCACCGGCTCGCACGCGCACGGGTTCGCGCGCTGGGCGCAGTTCGTGGCCCGTCACCCGTGGCCGCTCGCGGGCGTGAGCCTCGCGGTGCTGCTGACGCTCGCGTACCCGGTGACGCAGATGCGGCTCGGCCAGACCGACGACGGGAGCGCGCCGGCGTCGTCCACCCAGCGCAAGGCGTACGACCTCCTCGCCGACGGCTTCGGCCCGGGTGTGAACGGACCGCTCGTGCTCGCGATCGCGCTCCCCCGCCCCGGCGACACGACACCGGCGAACGCCGTCGTCGACGCGGTGAAGGGCGTGCCCGGCGTCGCCGCGGTCGCACCGCCCCAGATCAGCCCGGACCACGACGCGGCCGTCGTCACCGTCGAGCCGTCGTCGCGCCCCGACTCCGCGGCGACGGCGTCACTCGTGTCGACGCTGCGGCACGACGTGCTGCCGCCCGTCGTCGCGAAGACCGGCGCGAAGGTCTACGTCGGCGGCGTCACGGCCGCGTACGTCGACCTCGGCGACCGCATCGCGGCGCGGCTGCCGTGGTTCATCCTCGCCGTCGTCGGGCTCTCGTTCCTCTTGCTCATGGCCGCGTTCCGGTCGGTCGTGATCCCGTTGACCGCGGGCGTCATGAACCTGCTGTCGATCGGCGCGGCGTACGGCGTCGTCGTCGCGGTGTTCCAGTTCGGGTGGGGCAAGGAGCTGCTCGGCCTGCACAGCACCGTGCCGATCGTGTCGTTCGTGCCGATGATGATGTTCGCCATCCTCTTCGGCCTCTCGATGGACTACCAGGTCTTCCTGCTCACCCGGATCCGCGAGGAGTACGAACGGACCGGCCAGACGCGCGCCGCCGTGGTGTCCGGCCTGGCAACCACGGCGCGCGTCATCACGTCGGCCGCGCTGATCATGATCAGCGTGTTCCTCAGCTTCGTCGCGACACCCGCCGTCGTCGTGCAGATGTTCGGCGTCGGGCTCGCCGTCGCGGTGCTCGTCGACGCGTCGATCGTGCGCATGGTGCTCGTCCCGGCCGCGATGGAACTCCTCGGGCGAGCCAACTGGTGGCTGCCGAGCTGGCTCGACCGCGTGCTGCCGCGCATCGCGCTCGAAGGTGGGGAGGGTCCGCGGCCCGCGACCCCGGAGCCCGTCCCGGTGCCCGAGACGGTCGCCGCCCGCTAGGCCTCAGCGCGCGCGGCAGGCGGGGCGAACGCGGTTCGTCTTCTGCGGGCTCGCGGCGAGCGGCCCGCGGCTGCGGGCTGGGAGCGGCGTCGCCCGGACACGGTGCGAGGAGTCGCGCGACGTGTCGCGACCGAGCGGCGGGTCGACGGCCGACACCGCGAAGAATCCCAGCAGCATCCCGAGGATCGCGACGGCGCCGCCCAAGCCGAGCATCAGCAACCCGACCACGTGCTCGTTACCCCCCAAGGGTGCCGGCCGCCGGAGGCTGCGGCCGTTCGTGCGAACGTTACCCGCGCGTCACTTGGTGACCAAGGCATCCGCGCCCGCCGACGGGTCGGGCCGTCAGACTGCCGTCACCGGCGCGGGCAGCGCAGACTCGCCCGCGAGCCAGCGGTCGACGGCGGCCGCGCACGAGCGCCCCTCGGCGATTGCCCACACGATGAGACTCTGGCCCCGGCCCATGTCGCCGCACACGAACACGCCGTCGACGTTCGTCGCCCAGTGCTCGTCCCGGGCCACGTTGCCGCGGGCGTCCAGGTCGACGCCGAGCTGCTCGAGCATCCCGCCCCGCTGCGGCCCGGTGAACCCGAGGGCGAGGAGGACGAGCTCGCACGGCAGCTCGAAGTCCGTGCCCTCGATCTTCTCGAACGCGGTGCGCCCGTCGTGGGCCACGCGCTGCACCTCGTGGGCGCGCAACGCGCGGACGCGCCCGTCGTCGTCACCGACGAAGCACTCGGTGTTCACCGAGAAGACGCGCTCGACGCCCTCCTCGTGCGCGGACGACGTCCGGAACATGAGCGGCCACATCGGCCACGGTGTGCTCGGGTCCCGCTCGTCGGGAGGGCGGGGCATGATCTCGAACTGGTGCACCGACGTCGCGCCCTGCCGGATCGCCGTGCCGAGGCAGTCCGCGCCCGTGTCACCGCCGCCGATGATCACCACTCGCTTGCCGTGCGCGGTGATCGGCGCCTCGGTGATGTCGCCCTCCTGCACGCGATTGCCCCACGGGAGGTACTCCATCGCCTGGTGGATCCCCGCAAGGTCACGTCCCGGGATCGGGAGGTCGCGCCACTGCGTCGCGCCGCCCGCGAGCACGATTGCGTCGAACGACGCGCGCAGCTCGTCGACCGCGACGTCGACACCGACATTCGCGTTCACACGGAACTCGGTGCCCTCGGCGCGCATCTGGTCGAGGCGGCGGTCGAGGAACCGCTTCTCCATCTTGAACTCGGGGATGCCGTAGCGCAGCAGCCCGCCGATGCGGTCCGCGCGCTCGAACACGACGACGTCGTGACCCGCGCGCGTCAATTGCTGCGCGGCGGCGAGCCCCGCGGGACCGGAGCCGACGACGGCGACGCGCCGACCCGTCTTGACCGTCGGCGTCACCGGCGGGAGCCAGCCCTCCTCCCAGGCGCGCTCCGCGATCGTGACCTCGACCTGCTTGATCGTGACCGGGTCCTCGTTGATGCCGAGGACGCACGAGGCCTCACACGGCGCGGGGCACAGCCGGCCCGTGAACTCCGGGAAGTTGTTCGTCGCGTGGAGTCGTTCGCTCGCCTCGCGCCAGTCGTCGCGGTACACGAGGTCGTTCCACTCCGGGATCAGGTTCCCGAGCGGGCAGCCCTGGTGGCAGAACGGGATGCCGCAGTCCATGCAGCGCGCGGCCTGCGTCTGCAGGCGCTCGGCGGGGAACGGCTCGTACACCTCGTGCCAGTCGCGCACGCGCAGCTCGACCGGGCGCCGCTTCGGCGTCTCCCGCCGGTATTTCATGAACCCCGTGACCTCACCCACGCTGTCTTCTCGCTCGTTTCATTGAAACCTGAGTACCGCCCAGCAACCGATTTCTCTCAATGAGAGATCGCGCTAGCCGTGGGCCGCGCTCATGACGGCTTCGTCGACGGACAGGCCGCGCTCCTCGGCGATGCGGGCGGCTTCGAGGACGCGCTTGTAGTCGGTCGGCATGACCTTCGCGAAGCGCTGCACCTCGTGGCGCCACGACTCGAGCATGCGGCGCGCGACCGCGGAGCCGGTCTCCTCGTGGTGCCGGCGCACGATCTCGCGCAACCACTCCTGGTCGTCCTCGTCGAGCTGCTCGAGGTCGACCATCTCGCGATTCAGCCGCGTGTAGAAGTCGCCGTCGGGGTCGTACACGTACGCGATCCCGCCCGACATGCCGGCACCGAAGTTCCGACCGGTCGAACCGAGCACGACGACGCGACCACCCGTCATGTACTCGCACCCGTGGTCGCCGACCCCCTCGACGACTGCGGTCGCCCCCGAGTTGCGGACGCAGAACCGCTCGCCCACGACGCCGCGGAAGAACGCCTCGCCGCCGGTCGCGCCGTAGAGCACGACGTTCCCGGCGATGATGTTGTGCTCGGCGACGAACGCGGACTCCTTCGGCGGGAAGACGACGATCCGCCCGCCCGACAGGCCCTTGCCCGTGTAGTCGTTGGCGTCGCCTTCGAGCCGCAACGTGATGCCACGCGGCACGAACGCGCCGAAGCTCTGCCCCGCCGACCCCGTGAAGTGCACCTGGATGGTGTCGTCGGGGAGCCCGTCGCCGCCGTAGCGCTTCGTCAGCTCGTAGCCGAGCATCGTCCCGACCGTGCGGTTGACGTTGCGGATCGGCAGCTCGAGCGAGACGGGCTGGCCGTCCTCGAGCGCGCCCTCGCACAGCTGGATCAGCGTGTTGTCGAGCGCCTTGTCGAGCCCGTGGTCCTGGCTCTTCGTGCAGTACCGGTCCTGGGCCGGGTCGTACTCGGGGACGTACAGGATCGGCGTGAGGTCGAGCCCGGACGCCTTCCAGTGATCGACGGCCTTCCGCACGTCGAGCATCTCCGCGTGCCCGACCGCCTCGGCGACGCTGCGGAACCCGAGCTGCGCGAGCAGCTCGCGCACCTCCTGCGCGACGAACTCGAAGAAGTTCACGACGAACTCGGGCTTGCCGCTGAACTTCTTGCGCAACTCCGGGTTCTGCGTCGCGATCCCGACTGGGCAGGTGTCGAGGTGACAGACGCGCATCATCACGCAGCCGCTCACGACGAGCGGCGCGGTCGCGAAGCCGAACTCCTCCGCGCCGAGCAGCGCGGCGACCACGACGTCGCGACCGGTCTTCAGCTGACCGTCGGTCTGGACGACGATCCGGTCGCGCAGCCCGTTGAGCAACAGCGTCTGTTGCGTCTCCGCGAGCCCGAGCTCCCATGGCGCGCCGGCGTGCTTGATCGACGTGAGCGGTGACGCGCCGGTGCCGCCGTCCTGACCGGAGATCAGCACGACGTCGGCGTGCGCCTTCGCGACGCCGGCCGCGACCGTCCCGACACCCACCTCGGCGACGAGCTTCACGTGGACCCGCGCGCGCGGGTTCGCGTTCTTGAGGTCGTGGATGAGCTGCTTCAGGTCCTCGATCGAGTAGATGTCGTGGTGCGGCGGCGGCGAGATGAGCCCGACGCCCGGCGTCGAGTGCCGCGTCTTCGCGATCCACGGGTAGACCTTGTGCCCGGGCAGCTGCCCACCCTCGCCCGGCTTCGCGCCCTGCGCCATCTTGATCTGCAGGTCGTCCGCGTTGACGAGGTACTCGCTCGTCACGCCGAAGCGGCCCGACGCGACCTGCTTGATCGCCGAGCGACGGAGGTCGCCGTTCGGGTCGGGCACGAACCGGTCGGCGTCCTCGCCGCCCTCGCCCGTGTTCGACTTGCCGCCGAGGCGGTTCATCGCGATCGCGAGCGTCTCGTGCGCCTCCTGCGAGATCGAGCCGTAGCTCATCGCACCCGTCGAGAAGCGCTTGACGATCTCGGAGACCGGCTCGACCTCGTCGATCGGGACGGGCGGCCGCTCGCCGAGCTTGAGCTCGAAGAGACCGCGCAGCGTCGCGAGCTGCTTCGACTGCTCGTCGACGAGACGCGTGTACTCCTTGAAGATCTCGTAGCGCTTCGTGCGCGTCGAGTGCTGCAGCCGGAACACGGTGTCCGGGTTGAAGAGGTGGTACTCGCCCTCGCGCCGCCACTGGTACTCGCCGCCGACCTCGAGCTCACGGTGCGCGAGCTCCTCGGGACGGGCCGGGTACGCGAGCGCGTGGCGCGCCGCGACCTCCGCCGCGATCACGTCGAGGTCGATGCCGCCGAGACGGCTCGTCGTGCCGGTGAAGTACTCCTCGACGAGCTCGTCGCCGAGGCCGACCGCCTCGAAGACCTGCGCGCCCGTGTAGGACGCGACCGTCGAGATCCCCATCTTCGACATGATCTTGAGGATCCCCTTGCCGGCGGCCTTGATGTAGTTCTTGATCGCCTTCCGCCGGTTCACGCCCTGCAGGTGACCCTCGCGGATCAGGTCGTCGAGCGACGCGAACACCAACCACGGGTTCACCGCGCTCGCGCCGTACCCGATGAGCAGCGCGAGATGGTGGACCTCGCGCGCGTCGCCCGCCTCGACCACGAGGCCGACGCGCGTGCGCGTCTTCTCGCGGATCAGGTGGTGGTGCACCGCCGACGTGATGAGGAGCGACGGGATCGGCGCCAGCTCCTCGGTCGCGTAGCGGTCCGAGAGGATGACGAGGTTCGCGCCGCCCGCGATCGCGTCGCTCACCTGCCGCCGGATCCGCTCGATCGCGCGGTGGAGCGCGTCGCCGCCGCCGACGACCGGGTAGAGCGCGTCGACGGTGACGGCCTTGAAGCCGATGTCGTCGCCGTCCTCGTCGATGTAGCGGAGCTTGGCGAGGTCCTCGTCGTCGATGACGGGGTGGGGCAGCACGATCTGCCGGCAGCTCTCGGGCCCGGGCTCGAGGAGGTTCGACTCGGGACCGATCGTCTGGCGGAGCGACGTGACGAGCTCCTCGCGCATCGCGTCGAGTGGGGGGTTCGTCACCTGCGCGAACAGCTGCGTGAAGTAGTCGAACAGCATGCGCGGCCGGCTGGACAGCACCGCGATCGGCGTGTCGTTGCCCATCGAGCCGAGCGCCTCGCCACCGGTGCGCGCCATCGGCGCGACGAGGATCCGGAGCTCCTCCTGCGTGTAGCCGTGCAGCCGCTGCTGGCGCACCGCCGACGCGTGCATCGGCGTGAGCGTGGTGCGCGGCGCGAGATCGTCGAGATGGACGAGACCCTTGTCGAGCCACTCGCCGTACGGGTGCTGCGCGGCGAGCTGCGCCTTGATCTCGTCGTCCTCGACGATGCGGCCCTGGGCGGTGTCGACCAGGAACATGCGGCCCGGCTCGAGCCGGCCCTTGCGCACGACGGTCGCGGGGTCGACGTCGAGCACGCCCACCTCCGACGCCATGATCACGAGGTCGTCGGACGTCACCCAGTAGCGCGACGGACGCAGGCCGTTACGGTCGAGCACCGCGCCGATGACCGTGCCGTCGGTGAACGCGATCGACGCGGGACCGTCCCAGGGCTCCATGACCGACGCGTGGAACGAGTAGAAGGCGCGCTTCTCGTCGCCCATCGCCTGGTGGTTCTCCCAGGCCTCCGGGATCATCATCAGCACCGCGTGCGGGAGCGAGCGGCCGCCCAGGTGGAGCAGCTCGAGCACCTCGTCGAAGCTGGCGGAGTCGCTCGCGGCCGGTGTGCAGATCGGGTACGCACGCGAAAGATCACCGGGGATCAGGTCGGAGTGCAGCAGCGACTCGCGGGCGCGCATCCAGTTGCGGTTGCCCTTGAGCGTGTTGATCTCGCCGTTGTGCGCGATGTAGCGGTACGGGTGCGCAAGCGGCCACGCGGGGAACGTGTTCGTCGAGAAGCGTGAGTGGACGAGCGCGAGCGCGCTCTCGACCCGCTCGTCGGCGAGGTCGGGGTAGAAGTCGCGCAGCTGCGGCGCCGTGAGCATCCCCTTGTAGACGAGCGTCCGCGCGGAGAGGCTCGGGAAGTAGACGTCCGTCTCGTGCTCGGCCCGCTTCCGGAGCACGAACGCGCGCCGTTCGAGGTCCATCCCGGCGAGGCCAGGGCCGCGATCCGACGCCGCGCCGGCGACGAAGACCTGCCGGAATGTGGGCTCGACGTCCTTCGACGACGAGCCGATCATCGAGTCGTCGACGGGAACCGCACGCCAGCCGAGCACGCGCAACCCCTCTTCCTCGGCCAGGCGCTCGAACGCGGCCTCGGTCTCGCCGACGTCGGCCGTCTGCGCGGGGACGAACGCGATGCCGGTCGCGTACTCGCCCGGGGCCGGGAGCTCGAAGTCGACGACGTCGCGCAGGAAGCGGTCCGGGACCTGGAGCAGGATCCCGGCGCCGTCGCCGGTGTTGACCTCCGCGCCGACCGCGCCGCGGTGCTCGAGATGGCAGAGCGCGCGGATGCCCTGCTCGACGATCGCGTGCGTCGGCCGCCCCTTCATGTCGACGACGAACGCGACGCCGCACGCGTCGTGCTCGAACGAGGGGTCGTAGAGACCCTGGGTCCTGCCGGTCGTCATGACGTAGCTCCGGGCGAACACGCCGTGGTGCGGCGCATCCAACGGGGGGACCTGCCCGGGACGACGCTGGCCCTGTGCAGAGTTGCGTCAGCTTACAGCATCGACACCCGAACCGAACGCCATGATGGTGCCGTGAACCTCCTTCCCCGGCCCCGTCACGTCACGCCCGGTCACGGTCGCGTCCCGGTCTTGGAACCGGAGGTTCACGTCGACGACTCGCTCCCGCCCGAGGGTTACGAGCTCAGGATCGGCGACCACCGGGTACAGGTCCTCGCGGCCGATCCCGCCGGCGTGTTCTACGCGCACCGCACGCTCGCGCAGCTCGTCGCGACCGAGGGCGCATCGCTCCCCGCGTGCACGATCCGCGACTGGCCGGACCTCCCGGTGCGCGGCGTGATGCTCGACGTCTCGCGAGACAAGGTCCCGACGCTCGCGACGCTCGAGGAGCTCGTCGAACGGCTCGCGTCGTGGAAGGTGAACCAGCTGCAGCTCTACATGGAGCACACGTACGCGTACCCAGGACACGAGGAGGTGTGGCGCGACGCGTCGCCCTACACCGCGGAGGACGTCCGCCATCTCGACCGCTTCTGCCGCGACCGTCACGTCGAGCTCGTGCCGAACCAGAACACGTTCGGGCACATGGAGCGCTGGCTGCGCCACGACCGGTACCGCCCGCTCGCGATGGCACCCGACGGATGGACCACCTGGAAGGGCCGGCTGATGCCGCCCACCACGATCGACCCGTCGAAGCCGGGGTCGCTGCGCCTCGTCCGGGAGCTGCTCGACATGCTGCTGCCGGAGTTCGACAGCCGGCGCGTGCACGTCGGCATGGACGAGCCGTGGGAGATGCCGCCCGAGCGGCTCCCCGACTACCTCGGGTGGATCCGTGCACTGCGCGAGCTGCCCGAGCTGACCGGCTACGAGGTCCTCATGTGGGGTGACGTCGTCGCCGGGGCGCCCGAGCGCGTCGCGCACGTACCGGGTGGCGTCACGGTGTGCGAGTGGGGTTACGACGCCGGGCACCCGTTCGACGACCGTTGCGCCGGGTACGAGGCCGCCGGGGTGCCGTTCTGGGTGTGCCCCGGAACGTCGAGCTGGGTGAGCATTCTCGGGCGCACCGCCAACATGCGGGCCAACTGCGTCGAGGCGATGGAGGCGGGGCTCGCGCACGGCGCGGCGGGCGTCCTCAACACCGACTGGGGCGATCTCGGTCACCTGCAGTACGCGCCGGTCATGGAGCCCGGCCTCGCGTTCGGTGCCGCGGTGAGCTGGTGTCTCGACACGAACCGCGACCTCGACCTCGCGCCCGCGCTCGACACACACGTGTTCGCGGACCACGGCGGCGAGCTGGGACGCGCACTGCTCGACCTCGGGGAGGTCCACTCGCTCGTGACGGGCGACTTCCCGAACCTCGCGCCCTTCGTCGTACACCTGTACTACCCGCAGACCGTCGTCGGCGCGGAGTTCACCGCCGGTGCACGTCGCGAGGAGTTCGCGGCCGCCGAGGAACGGCTGGCGGAGCTGGGCGCGCTCGTCGACCGTGCCCGCCCGCAACGAGCCGACGGCGCGCTCGTGCACGACGAGCTGGAGAACGCGATCGCATTGGTGTCGCTCGCGTGCCGCGACGCGCAGGCGCGCCTCGAGGGCGACGGGACATTGCGCTCGGTTCCGGCGTCGCTCCGGCGGGAGCTCGCCAAGGAGCTCGACGTGATCGTCGATCGGCACCGCGAGCTGTGGCTCGCGCGCAACCGCCCGGGTGGGCTCTCCGAGAGCGTCGCGTGGCTCGACAACCTCCGCCTCGCGTACGACACCGGCGAGCCCGACCCCGACTGGGGCAACTACTAATGAGGGAATGCAGCCGCGTGGCGGGGGGGTTGGATGCGGGCATGAGCAAGGGACACCGCATCGAGATCCGCGACGGGGACATCCACGTCGAGGTGCGCGTCGCGGGCAACACCGTCGCGAGCACGCGGCGGCCGAAGATCCTCCAGGAGACGGGCCTCCCACCCCGTTACTACATCCCGCGTGACGACGTGCTCGTCGACCTGTCGCCGACCGAGACGTCGACGACCTGCCCGTTCAAGGGCGCGGCCTCGTACTGGACGGTCGGCTCGGACGGCGACGCGGTCGTCGACGTCGCGTGGTCGTACGAGGAGCCCATCCCCGAGGCCGAACCGATCCGGGGCCACGTGGCGTTCTTCGACGAGCGCGTCGACGTCCTCGTCGACGGCGAGCTCCAGGCGCGCCCGACGACGCCGTGGTCCTGATCTGAAGCGCTGGGCGTCAGGCTGCGTCGCGGCAGTGCGCGTGGCTGCCGCAGAGGTCCTCCTGCACGAACGACACGCCCGGAACATTCCCGTCGCGCGCGATGCGCTCGAGCGCGCGGTGGTCGTGCTCGAGGTAGGCGTCGAAGAAGTCGACGACCGTCTTGACGGTGGGCGCGAGCCACTGCGCGAAGAATGGCGTGTGCGGCGCGCCGACGAGCGTCAAGAAGACCTTCGGCGGCGGAGCCTGCGAGTAGACCTTCACGCTGCCGCCGTACGGGACGAGCTTGTCGGCGTTGCCGTGGACGAGCATGAGCGGCGGCGTCGGCTGCGCGAACCACCTGCCGTTCGGGAACAGCTCCAGGCCCGAGAACGACACGGCTGCGTCGATGCGACGGTCCTGGCAGCACGTGTTCGCGGCCACGCCGAGCGTCGTGATCGCACCGAGCGAGTGCCCGGCGACACCGATCTCGTCGTCGTCGATCACGTGGCGCAACGGGTCGCCCTTCGTGTCGTCGAGCCGCAGCATCTGCGTGATGACGAAGCTCACGTCGCCAGGCTGGTTGACGTAGTCGCGGATCGTCGGACCGCCGGGCGCCTGCCCGTTCGAGAGCGGGAACGTCGGCAACGCGACGACGTACCCCGCCCGCACGAACTGGGCGGCGAGCGACGCGTAGACGGAGCCGTCCGCGGTGAACCCGTGCGAGAAGACGATGAGCGGGAAGCCGTCACCGTGGTGGACCGGCGTCGCGCCCGGCACGATGCCGTTGCTCGCGTCACCGACGGCCGGGTAGAGGACGAGCGTCGGCAACGTGCGCGTCGGCGCCCCCGGGTACGTGCCGTTCGGCGGCGTCGCGCGCGTCGTGTCGACGAACGTCGTCGTGCGCGACCCGACCGCGTACGGCGGACCGGATGGCCGCCGGTCGTGCTCCGCGAACGCGGGACCCGCGCTCGCCAGCGCGCTGACGACGACGACCGCGACCGCGGCGACCACCGCGAGGACGCGCCTGTCGGCCCTGCCCGTCGTGTTCATGCCGCACCTCCCGCGCGCAGCGTACGCGCGCGCCGCGCGCCGATCACGCCGGCACGAACATCGGGACGACCACCTCGCGGTCAGGAACCGTCCGGAACCGCAACGGGCGGAACGTCGCGACGACCGGCATGTCGCCGGTGAGCATGTCGGCTTCGCAGTCGACGACGTACGACACGATCCGCACCCTGGGGTCGTCGTCGAGCGCGACGAGACCGGAGACGAACGGCACGCGGTCCTCGAACGCGGGAAGGAAGGCACGCTCGACCACGGTCCAGGAGAACAGCCGGCCGCGTCCGCTCACGGCCGTCCACGTGAACGACGGGCCGCCGCAGACGTCGCAGGCCGGCATCGGATACCACGCGAGTGTGCCGCACGCCTCGCAGCGCGGGATGACCAGCTCGCCGCGCGCGGCGCCGGCGAAGAACGGGGCGGTCCGCTCGTCGGTGAGGTCGGGCAACGGGAAGTCGGCGCGCTTGATCGCCATCACACGTCCTTCCGCAACACGAGCGTGGACGTCGTCGCGCCGGTGTAGCCGCCGTAGACGCCGACCTCGGCACCGGGAACCTGCGCGGCGGCGGTCCCGCGGAGCTGCTTCACGACCTCGACGACGTGGGCGATGCCCAGCACGTACGCGTGGCTCAGCAGCCCGCCGTGCGTGTTGAACGGCAGCCTCCCGGCGTCGTGGAAGAGCGTGTCACCGTCGACGAACGCGCCTCCCTCCCCCTTCTCGCAGAACCCCATGTCCTCGATCTGCATGAGCGACACGATCGTGAAGGGGTCGTAGACCGTGAGCACGTCGACGTCGGACGGCGTGATGCCCGCCATCGCGAACGCGGCCGGTGCGGAGAACACCTGCGGTGTCGACGTGAGCTCGCGCTGCTGGCTCCAGTGCGCGTTCCGTCCCGTGAGCTCGGCCTCCGCGACCCCGGCGACGATCACCGGCGGCTGCCGCAGGTCGCGCGCGCGCTCGGTCGACGTCGTGAGGAACGCGGCGCCGCCGTCGGAGATGAGGCAGCAATCGAGCAGCCGGAGCGGATCGGCCAGGAGGGGCGAGGACAGGTAGGCGTCGATCGTCATCGGGCGCCCGTGCATCACGGCGTCCGGGTTGAGGTTCGCGTGGCGGCGTGCCGCGACCGCGATCGCGCCGAGCTGCTCGGGCGTCGTGCCGAACTCGAGCATGTGCCGGCGCGCGATCGTGGCGAAGTAGACGGGCTGCGGGAACCAGCCGAAGGGCACCTCGAGGTTCTGCTTGAGCGGCTGCGTCGCGTGCGTCTCCCCCGGCCCGCCCGTCATCGACGAGCGTTGCGTCGCCCACGCGACCGGGAACACGTTGAGGATGTGCCGGGCACGCCCGTCGCGGATCGCCCTCGCCGCGAGGTAGGGCGCGGTCCCGGCCCACGTCATGCCGCCGCCCCACGGCGACGACCACATGTCGTGACTCGTGCCGAAGTGCTCGTGGAAGGCGGCGACGTCGAAGTCCGCGAACGCGCCCGAGTACGTGAGCCCGTCGACGTCCGCGGGATCGAGCCCCGCGTCGGCGATCGCGCGCTCGGCCGCCTCCGCGCCGATCTCCTTCGCGGTGCGGCCCGACGCCTTCGTGTACGCGGTCTCGCCGATGCCCGCGATCGCGACGTCACCCGCGATGTCGTCGAGGGGCTTCGCGCGACCCCAGTCGTGCGCGGGCATGAACGTGAGAGGCTAGCGGCGCGTCGCCGGCACTCGCTCGACGACGAAGAGCTGCACGGGGCCGTCGAACCCCTTCAGCATGCGACGACCGGCCGGCTCGAAGCAGAACGACGGCCCGGCCGCCCGCGCGACGTCCGCGGTGACGAGGATCTCGTCCGGGACGGCGAGCTGCGCGACCCGGGCCGCGACGTTCACGACCGGGCCGTAGTAGTCGCCGCCCCGTGTGACGACGACGCCGTAGCCGAGCCCGCCGCGTGGCGTGACGCCGTCCGTGTCGCGGAACTCGTCGACGAGCGCGAGCGCGATCTCGCAGGCGGTCGCGGCGTCGACCGCGGCGAACATGATCTCGTCGCCGATGAGCTTCACCACCCGGCCGCGGTGCGCCACGACGACGTCCGCGGCACGCGCCTCGAAGTCCTCGACGAGCGCGGCGAGCCCGGGCGCGTCGAGCTCCAGCGAGAGGGGCGTGAACCCGACGAGGTCGACGAAGCCGACCGCGATCCGCGCGGTCCCGAGCGACTCCCCGCCGCGCGCCACGCGCGACCGTTCGATCGCGTGCTCGACCTGCTGGCGGAACAGCGAGTCGAGCACGAGCGACACGCCGTCCAACCCGCGCGTCGCGTCGAGGTTGGCCTGCGCGAGGGCCAGCTCCCCGGCGGACGCGTCGACGAGCCGGGACTCGACGTTCACCTGGAACAGGGACACCGCGGCCTCGGCGATGCGCGCGAGCGACGCGCCCATCACCCGGGTGAACTGCAGCGTCGCCGGCCACCCGAACATCTCGGCGGCGACGCGGAACACGAAGAACGAGTCGACGTCCGCCTCGGTGAACGCGCCCACGCCGTCGGGGACCGGCGGCGATCCGCTCGCCTGCACGATGCGCTGGATCTCGTCGACGGTGTTGCCGCTGCGCTGTGCCGCCTCGGCGACCGTCAGGCGCGCGCCGGGGCGTACGACGCGGTCGCCGACGAGCCCCGTCAGGCTGCCGCGCTCGGCGACCGCCGCCCGCATCTCCTCGATCGTGATGCCCTGCTCGCCGATCCACTCCAGCAGCGCGAGCCGGCCGGCCGCGTTCGGCGCGTCCGGGTCGTAGAGCCCGGCGGCCTCGAGGTTCGCGGGGTCGAGCGCCACCGCGGCACGCTACCGCCCCGAACCGCGACGAATCCGCCGCGAATGCTGCAGGAACGGGCCCGATCTGCCGAGGAGAGACGAAACCGGCGGACGCGCCGCCGCGAGCCATGCGCCGCGGCCGCGCGAGACCGGACAGGGGCGTCGGAACCGGGTCCTGCGAGGCCCGGTTCCGACGCGCGCTCACGACGCGTCCGGGGTCACCGTGTCGACCGCCCGCCAGCAGTACCAGGCCGCGACCGACCGGAACGGGCGGTAGCGCTCTCCCATCTCATCCAGCTCGCGCGGCTTCGGCAGGGGGTCGAGCGAGTGCAGCTGCGCGTAGCCCTTGCGCACGCCGTAGTCGTCGACGGGCCACACGTCGACCCGTCCGAGCTGGAACATCAGGAACATCTCCGCCGTCCAGCGGCCGATCCCGCGCACGCTCGTCAGCTCGCGCACGACGTCGTCGTCGCCGAGGCGGCCGATGCGGTCGAGCTCGACGACGCCGGCGCGGACCTTCTCGGCGAGATCGCGTATCGACGCCGTCTTCGCGCCGGACAGACCCGCGGCGCGCAACGCGTCGACCGGCAGCGCCAGGACGGCGTCCGCGGTCGGCGGCCCGTCGAACAGCGCCGTGAAGCGCGCATGGATCGCGGCCGCGGCCTTCCCCGCGAGCTGCTGGTAGACGATCGACGCGGCGAGCTGTCCGAAGTCGGTCGTCGGCGGACGCCGGCTGCGCAGCGTGCACGGACCGACGGCCTCGACGACGGGCGCGAACGCCGGGTCGCGTCGCGCGAGCTCCTCGCTCGCCTCGACCAGCTCTCGACGGGCACGGACCACGGGCGGCACCGTAACGAACGCTGCGAGACTCGGCGCATGACGGAGCTCCTGGACATCGCGGACAAGCTCTTCACCGGCGACCTCGACATCGCCGCGCACCACCCGTTCCGGCTCTTCGGCGAGCTCGCGGAGCTCGACGGCGGGGCGTTCGTCGCCGCGTTCTCGAACTCGAGCGCGCTCACGACCGACGACGGGCTCCTCGTCGTCGACACGAGCAGCACGTTCATGTCCGAGCGCGTGCACGACGTGCTGCGCGCGTGGAGCCGTGCGCCCGTCCACACGATCGTGTTCACGCACGGGCACATCGACCACTGCTTCGGCGTCGAGCGCTACGAGGCCGACGCGCGACACGACGGGAGCGCACCGCCGCGCGTGATCGCGCACGAGGCGATCGCCGACCGGTTCGCGCGCTACGTCGCGACTGCGGGATACAACGGCATCATCAACGCCCGGCAGTTCCAGGCCGCCGGCTTCTCGTGGCCGACGGAGTACCGCTATCCGGACGAGACGTATCGCGACGCGCTGACGCTCGAGCTCGGCGGCGAGCGGTTCGAGCTGCACCACGCGCGTGGCGAGACCGACGACCACACGTGGGTCTGGGCTCCGGACCGGCGCACGCTGCTCACCGGCGACCTGTTCATCTGGGCCTCGCCGAACTGCGGCAACCCGCAGAAGGTGCAGCGGTACCCGCTCGACTGGGCTCGTGCGCTCCGCGAGATGGCGGCGCTGAGCCCGGAGCTGCTGCTGCCGGGCCACGGCCTCCCGATCGTCGGCGCGGACCGCGTGCAACGCGCGCTCGACGACACCGCGTCGTTGCTCGAGTCGCTGCACGACCAGACGCTCGTGCTCATGAACGAGGGCGCGCGCCTCGACGACATCGTCCACACGGTGAAGGCACCGCCCGAGCTCCTCGAACGCCCGTACCTGCGACCGATCTACGACGAGCCGGAGTTCGTGGTCCACAACGTCTGGCGGCTCTACGGCGGTTGGTACGACGGGAACCCCGCCCGTCTCAAGCCCGCGCCCGACCGCGCCGTCGCGACCGAGGTCGCGCGGCTCGCGGGTGGTGCCGCACGCCTCGCGGAACGGGCCGCACAGCTCGCAGCCGCGGGTGACCTCCGGCTCGCCGGGCACCTCGCGGAGTGGGCCGCGGCCGCCGCACCGGACGACGCGGGCGTCCACGGCGTCCGGGCCGACGTGTTCGCGCGGCGGGCAGAGGTCGAGGCGTCGACGATGTCGAAGGGCATCTTCTCGTGGGCGGCGGCGGAGTCGCGCGCCCGGCTCGAGGGCACGGGGGGCCCGGGCGGCGGCGGATCTGCCGGCGGGCGGGCCGAAAGCGGGTGGGCCGAAAGATAGAGTCTGGGGCTCCGCCGCAGAACGCACCCGCGCGGACAGCGCGCAGAACGGACACGATGCCGGAGGAGACCGGGACCGAGCTCGGGGCGTCCGAGCGCGTCAGCTCGCTGCCGCGGCTGTCGCTCAACGGTGACGCCATGCCGCGCCGGCCGTCGCGCGCCCTGGCGCTGCTGCGCACCGCCCGGCCACGCCAGTGGGTCAAGAACGTGCTCGTCGCCGCGGCGCCGGGCGCGGCCGGTGTGCTGTCCCACGGCCACGCGCTGCTCGACACGTTCATCGCGTTCGCCGCGTTCACGCTCGGCGCGGCCGGCACCTACTTCCTGAACGACGCGTTCGACGTCGAGGCCGACCGCCGGCACCCGACGAAGCGGCGCCGCCCTGTCGCCGCCGGTCTCGTCGGCGTGACGACGGCCAAGGTCGTGGGCGCGGTCCTGATCGTCGCGGCCGTGGGCGTCGGCTTCGCGGCCGACTGGCGGCTCCCCGTCGTGATCGCGTGCTACGTGATGATGACGACGAGCTACAGCATGTGGCTGAAGCACGTCGCCGTGCTCGACCTCGGCATGGTCGCGGCGGGCTTCGTGCTCCGCATGATCGCGGGCGCCGTCGCCGTCGACGTCCCGATCTCGAACTGGTTCTTCATCGTCGCGTCGTTCGGGTCGCTGTTCGTCGTGGCCGGGAAGCGCCTGGCGGAGCACCGCGAGCTCGGTGCGTCGCGTGCGGACGTGCGCAGCACGCTCGCGCAGTACACGACCGCGTACCTCGGTCACGTCACCGCGGTGAGCTCGGCGGTCACGATGGTGGCGTACTGCCTGTGGGCGTTCGAGCGCGCACGCGGTCACGCGGGAGTGCCGTGGTTCGAGCTGTCGATCGTGCCGTTCGTCCTCGGCGTGCTGCGGTACGCGCTCGTGCTCGAGTCGGGTGGCGGCGCCGCGCCGGAGGAGATCGTCCTCGGCGACCGCGCGCTCCAGCTCATGGGGCTCGCGTGGGTGATCGTCGTCGCGATCGGGATCTATGTCGCCTGACGTGCGCGCGACGACCGAGGTCCTGACCGGGTGGGGACGAACGGCGCCGAGCGGCGCGCGCGTCCGCCGGCCGCGCTCGGACGACGCCGTCGCGCACGCCATCGAGGCCGCACCCGAGCGCGGCACGATCGCCCGCGGCCTCGGTCGGAGCTACGGCGACGCCGCGCAGAACGCCGGCGGGGACGTGCTCGACCTCACGGGCCTGCACGGCGTCCGCGCGCTCGACCTCGACCACGGCGTCGTCAGGGCGAGCGCGGGCACCAGCCTCGACGAGCTCATGCGGCGGCTCGTGCCGCTCGGGTGGTTCGTCCCCGTCACGCCGGGCACGCGCTACGTGACCGTCGGCGGTGCCGTCGCGGCCGACATCCACGGCAAGAACCACCACACCGAGGGCAGCTTCTGCACGCACGTCACGGAGATCACGTTGCAGACGGCGAGCGGCGAGCGGCTCGTCGTCGGTCCCGACCGTCAGCCGGAGATCTTCTGGGCGACCGCGGGCGGGATGGGTCTCACCGGCGTCGTCCTCGACGCGACGTTCCGGTTGCTCCCGATCGAGACCTCGCGCATCCGCGTCGACACCGAGCGGTGCAGCGACCTCGACGACCTCATGAGCCGCATGGCCGCCCGTGACCACGAGTACCGGTACTCGGTCGCGTGGATCGACTGTCTCGCGCGCGGCAAGTCGCTCGGCCGCTCCGTGCTCACGCGCGGCGACCACGCGCGCCTCGACGACCTCGCACCGAAGCAGCGCGCGACCGCGCGCGCGTTCGACCCGCGCATGCTCGTCACCACCCCGCCCTGGGTGCCGCGCGGGCTCGTGAACCCGTTGACGATGCGCGCGTTCAACGAGGTCTGGTTCCGCAAGGCACCGCGCGAGGAGCGCGGCGGCATCGAGACCATCAGCGGCTTCTTCCACCCGCTCGACATGGTCGACGGCTGGAACCGGATGTACGGGTCGACGGGGTTCCTCCAGTACCAGTTCGTCGTCCCCTTCGGCGCCGAGGACGCCGTGCGCATGGCCGTCGAGCGCCTCAGCGCCGCCGGCGCGGCGTCGTTCCTCGCGGTGCTCAAGCGGTTCGGTCCTGCCGACCCCGGCCCGTTGTCGTTCCCCGCGCCCGGGTGGACGCTCGCGCTCGACATCCCCGCGGGCGATCCCGGTCTCGGCGCGCTGCTCGACGGGCTGGACGACCTCGTCGTCGAGGCGGGCGGCCGCGTCTACTTGGCGAAGGACTCCCGGGTGCGACCCGAGCTGCTGGGCCGCATGTACCCTCGCCTCGACGAGTGGCGGGAGGTGCGGGCGAAGCTCGACCCCGACCACGTCTTCCAGTCCGACCTCGCGCGACGCCTCGCGTTGTGATGCGGCGACCAGAGCGAGCGCAGCAAGCGTCGGGAGCTCGCCAGCGAACGAACGGCCGCGGCTCGGGTATCGCGAGCCGCAGGGAGTGAGCGAGAAGACATGAAGGACGCACTCGGTGCGGTGCAGTCCGTGCTCGTGCTCGGCGGCGGGTCCGACATCGGGCTCGCGACCGCGCGGAAGCTGATCGAGGCGCGCTGCCGCACCGTCGTGCTCGCGGGCCGCGACCCGGAGGGCATGGAGGCCCGGGCCAAGGAGCTGCGCGCGCTGCCGGGCGAGCCGAGGGTCGACGTCGTCGCCTTCGACGCGCGGGACCTCACGTCGCACGAGCACTTCGTGCGCGAGGCGTTCAGCCGCTACCCGGATCTCGACGTCGTGATCGTCGCGTTCGGGATCCTCGGCGAGCAGGAGCAGGCCGAGCGCGACGCGCGCCACGCGCTGCAGATCGTGACGACGAACTTCCTCGGCGCGGTCTCCGTGATGGTCCCGGTCGCGAACGCGCTGCGGGACCAGGGCCACGGAACGCTCGTGGTGCTGTCGTCCGTCGCAGGCGAGCGCGCCCGCAGGTCGAACTTCGTGTACGGGTCGTCGAAGGCCGGGCTCGACACGTTCGCGCAGGGTCTCGCAGACAGCATGGTCGGGTCGGGCGCGAACGTGCTCGTCGTCCGACCCGGGTTCGTCACGACGAAGATGACCGACGGCATGAAGCCCGCGCCGCTCTCCACGACCGCGGAGGCGGTGGCCGACGCGATCGTCGACGGCCTCGCGTCGGGCGCGACGACGGTCTGGGTCCCGCCCGCGCTGCGGTGGGTGATGTCGGGCCTGCGTCATCTCCCCCGCCCGGTGTTCCGCCGCCTGCCGATCTGATGACGGCCGACGTGACGGGAGACGGCGTCACGCGCGTCGTCGCGGCCTTCGACTTCGACGGCACCATCACGCGTCGCGACACGCTCGTCCCGTTCCTCGCGTACGCGTGCGGTCGGGCTCGCGTCGCGGCCGCGCTCGCCGCGGTCGGGCCGCAGCTCGCGCTCGCGCTCGGCGGACGAGGGTCGCGCGACGACGCCAAGGTCGCGCTGCTCGAACGCGTCGTCGCGGGCCGTGACGCGGCCGAGCTCGCCACCGCGGGCTGCGCGTTCGCCGACCGGCTCGCGGGCGACCGGCGGCGCCTGCGGACCGACGTCCTCGACCGCGTCCGCTGGCACCGCGACGAGGGCCACGAGCTCGTCCTCGTCTCGGCCTCGCTCACGACGTACCTCGACCCGCTCGCGCCGCAGCTCGGCTTCGACGTCGTGCTGGCCACGACGCTCGAGGTCGGGCCGGACGGCCGCCTGACCGGCCGCCTCGCCGGGCTGAACTGCCGCGGTCCGGAGAAGGTCGCCCGGCTCGACGCGTGGCTCGGCGGCTCGGCGTGCGTGCTGTGGGCCTACGGGGACAGCTCGGGTGACGACGAGCTCCTCGCCCGGGCCGATCGGTCGCATCGCGTAGGACCCGGCGCGCGCCACGCGCGACGCTGAGGCCCCCCGGAACGCCCGAGAGAAGCCCCCGGAGGTTCGTGGTGCAGGTCGAGGAAGCGGCGCCGACGGGCCCGGCGGAGCCCGAGGTCGAGACGCCGGACGGCGGGCGGGCGGCGTCGACGGTCCCGCTGTTCGTGCTCATGGCCGTGACCGCGTTCGTCGCGACGGTCGTGGCCGTCCTCGCATCCCTGGTGCGCAACCACGGCCATCTCGTCTATGTGCTCGACGACCCGGCCATCCACATGAGCATGGCGAAGCAGCTCGCGCTCCACGGGACGTGGGGCGTCACCACCGGGGTGTACGAGTCGGCGTCCTCGTCGCCGGCGTGGACGTTGGTGCTCGCCGTGCTCACGCGCGTCGTGCCGTTCGCGTTGAACGTCCTCCCGCTCCTGCTGAACATGGCGGCGGCCGCCTGGCTGCTCTGGTTGTTCGCGTCCGAGCAGGGCTTCCTCGCGCGCGTGCGCCGCAACTGGGTCGGCGTCGTCCTCATCCTCTTCACCACGGTGTTCGCGCTGTACATCCCCGCGCTCGCGATGATCGGGATGGAGCACACGCTGCACGCGGCGATCGTCGTCGAGATCCTCGTCGTCCTCCATCGGCTCGAGCGACGAGAGCTCACCGTTCGCAACACGTGGCCCCTGCTCGCGCTGTTCTTCGCCGGCACGGCCGTCCGCTACGAGACGGCGTTCCTCGCCGTCGGTTGCGTCGTGGCGATCCTCGTCGCGACCGCGCTCGGGCGCGAGCGCGACGACACACCGCCCCGGTGGAACGCGGTGTCCAGCGTGCGCACGTCCGCGTTGATCGCGATCGCGTCCGGGCTGCCGATCGTCGTGTACGGCTTCGTCAACAGGGCGATGGGCCAGAGCTTCCTGCCGAACTCGATCGTCGCGAAGTCCGTCGCCGATCAGCACGTGAGCCTCGCACCGGACCTCGTCGGGCTGCTCCAGGAGATCCAGCACCAGCCGCTAATCAGCCTGTTCCTCGTCGTCGCGTTCGCGTACGCGGTCGCGTCGATCGTCGGACCGATGCGGCCGACGTTCACCATGGCCGCCGCGTACGTGGTGCTCGTGCTGCTCCACGCGGCGTACGGCCAGTTCGGGTTCTACGGGCGCTACGAGGAGTACCTGATCATCGCGGGATTGTTCATCACGCTGCGGATCTCGAGCGAGCTCGTCCCGCCGCGGCTCGACACCGCCGCCGCGCTCGTCATGGCGCTCGTGATGGCGGCGCTGTTCACCGTGCAGATCGGTCTCGTGGTCGACGTGCCGCTCGCGAGCAACAACACGTACAAGCAGCGCTACCAGATGGCCCGCTTCTTCGAGAAGTACTACGCGGGTCGGACGGTCGCCACGGGCGAGCTCGGGTACGTGTCGCTGTTCCACAAGGGTGGGCTCCTCGACCTCCTCGGACTCGGGAGCCACCAGGTCACCGCGCTGCTGAGGCAGCGCAACGGTCGCCTGACGACGGCCGACAACGCGCAGTTCGTCGACGACGCGCACGTCGTCGCGATCGGGATGTATCCCGAGACCACGCTGTTCCACACGCCGCGGAGCTGGTACTTCGTGGCCGAGTGGCGACTCGACGAGAAGAACGTCAGCGGCTTCGACAAGCGGCTCGAGTTCTACGCGCCGAACCCGCGGCTCGGGCAGGAGCTCGACCGGAACCTGCGCGCCTTCCAACCCGAGCTCCCCACGGGCGTCACCGTCACCTACCGCAACGACCTCCTGCGCCGCTTCCTCCAGGGCCTGGCGAAGAACAAGGCCGGGCAGTGAGCCAGCGGTCGTGCCTACGTCGCGAGCGACGGTGACACACGCGGCGACGAGAACCGATCCTTGAGGCGGAGGATCGGACCTTCGACGTAGCGGTACGAGAGCGCGGCGAGCGCGAACGTGACCGCCCACATCGTCGGGACGAGGACCGACTCGTGGGTGATCACGTGGCTCAGCAGCGAGAACACGACGCCGTGGATGACGTAGACGCCGTAGGACCGGCGCCCGACCCAGACCGCGGCGCGGTGTGACAGGACCCGTGCCATCCGGATGCCCGGGTGCAGGACGAGCGCGCCGGTGATGGCGGCAGCCGCGACCTCGAACACGAGCAGGCCCCACTCCGGGAGGAAGATCGTGCGCGGCTGCGCGTTCGCGCCGTGGATCACGAGCAGGATCGCGATCGTGCCCGCTCCGGCGGCGAGAGCGGCGACCTTCGGCGTGACCCGGAGCACGACCGGGAACGAGACGAGCAGCACCGCGAGCGCGCAGCCGATCAGCAGCCCGTCCGCGTGGGTGACGGAGCTGTAGTAGATGCGCTCCGAGACGTGGAACTCCTTGCCGTTCTGGACGAGCATCGCGGGCAGGAATCCGCGGATCCTCGCCGGGAAGTGGTTCACCGCGTACCACTGGTAGGCCCGGTACCCGGCCGAGCCGAGCGCGAGCGCGACGGGGACGGCGAGCAGGATCCACCGTGACGCGCGCCGCCAGAGCAGGAGCACGAGCACGGGCGGCCAGAGCAGGTAGAACTGCTCCTCGATCGCGAGCGACCACGCGTGGCCCATGAACCCGAGCGCGTTCGGTCGCCACAGGTGCATCCAGTTCGCGAAGTAGAGCGCGACGCTGGCGACGCCCTGCCACTCGGGCCGCCCGGCGAAGCCGACCGACGTCGTGCGGTTCACGATCGCGCCCACGAGCGCGAGCAGCCCCGCGAGGGGGAGGAGCCGCAGCGCGCGCCGCACGTAGAAGTTCCGGAGGCTGATCCGGCGCCACCTCCTGGCCTCCTGCAGCAGGAGCACCGTGATCAGGAACCCGCTCAGCACGAAGAAGAGGTCGACCCCGAGATATCCCGCCTGGAAGAGCGTCTTGCCGTGCCAGTCGGTGTGGAAGACGAGCACCATGAGGATGGCGATGCACCGGATGCCGTCCAGCGCGGGCTGGTAGCCGAGCACGGACGCGCGCGTCCTCCGGTCGACCGCGTCGCGCGACCCGTCGTGCACGTCCCGGGACATCCGCCGCCAGCCTCGCACGCCGCGAGCGCCGCGATCGACGCGTGCGCGCGTTCAGGCCGGAGGCGCCGACCTGACGCCGGTGTCATGATGCGGGCATGCAGATCGACGGGGCGAGGTTCCTCGTGACGGGCGCGTCGTCGGGCATCGGCGCCGCGCTCGCACCGCAGCTGGCCGCCAAGGGTGCGACGGTCGGCGTCGTCGCGCGCCGCGCCGAACGGCTCGAGCAGGTCGTCGAGCAGTGCCGCGCGCACACGCCCGGTTCCACCTCCTGGGCCGCGGATCTCGGCGACGTCGAGCGCGCGCAGCAGGTCGTCCTCGAGGCGTGGGACGCGTTCGGCGGGCTCGACTGCCTCGTCAACAACGCCGCCATCCCGAAGCGCACACCGGTCCCCCGTCTCGACCTCGACCAGGTCGACACGGTGATGCAGGTGAACTTCCGCTCGCCCGTCGCGATGACGCTCGCGGTGCTCCCCCGCATGCTCGACCGCGGCCGCGGCCTCGTCGTCAACGTGTCGAGCATGGGCGGCCGGATCGGCATCGCGCACGAGGCTGCGTACTGCGCGTCGAAGTTCGCGTTGTGCGGCTGGAGCGAGGTGATGCGCATCGATCTCGACGGCACGGGCGTCGACGTGAAGCTCGTCCTCCCGGGGCCGATCGCCACCGAGATCTGGGACCAGCCCGGCAACGACCCCGCGCTCTACGACGGGCCGTTCGTCCCGGCCGACGAGTGCGCCGCGAGCATCGTCGCCGCGATCGAGGACGACGGGTTCGAGTACTTCGCCCCGCCCGAGTTCCCCGGCGGCCTCGCGCAGCGCGACATCGTCATCGGCAAGACGAACGACCCCGACGGCTTCCTCGCGGGCATGGCCGCCATGGAGCGAGCGAGCCGCGAGGCGAGCGGAAGCGGCGCCTGACCGACGGGCTCGGTCGCTCAGGTCGCGAGGGACGGCGTGACGGGGCGGGTCGAGAACCGGTCCTTCAGGCGCAGGATCGGCGTCTCCAGGAACCGGAACGACAGCGCGGCCAACGCGAACGTGAGCCCCCACATCGCCGGGATGAGCACGCCGTCGGTGTGGAAGACGTGGGCCAGCAGCGTGAACACCGCGCCGTGGATGACGTACAGCCCGTACGACCGCCGGCCGACCCACACCGCGACCGGGTTCCCGAGCGCGCGGCCGAGCAGCAGACGGGGTCGCAGGACGACGGCCGCCGTGACCGCGGCGACGCCGAGCTCGAACACGGGCAGTCCCCAGTAGGACAGGAACGACCCGATGCCCGCGGGGCCGGCCTTCGCCACGACGACGCCTGCCGCGACGACACCGGCCGTCGCGATGGCGACACCGAAGCGGGGCACGACGCGATGCAGGCTCGGGAACGAGACGAGGAGCACGGCGAGCGCGCAGCCGATCAGCAGCCCGTCGGCGTGTGTGAACGACGAGTAGTAGATGTGGTCGCCGGCCTTGAACTCCCGCTGGCCCAGGACGAACCGCCCGAACGCGGACGCGGTCATGGCGTGCCCAGGGTGCGTCACGGTGTACCAGCGGTACGCGCGCAGCGCCGCGGACCCGCACGCGAGCGCGACCGCGATGAGGAGGAGGGGCCACCGCCCGACGCGGCGCCACAGCAGGAGCACGAGCAAGGGCGGCCACAGCAGGTAGAACTGCTCCTCGATCGCGAGTGACCAGGCGTGGCCCATGAACCCGAGCGCGCTGGGCTGCCAGAGGTGCATCCAGTTCGCGAAGTAGAAGAGGACGCTGGCGACGCCCTCCGGCCACGGGCGTTCCGCGAAGCCGCGGCTCGTCGTCAGGTTCACGAGCGCACCGGTGAGCGCGAGCGCGCCGGCGAGCGGCAGCAGGCGCAGCGCGCGACGCACGTAGAACCTCCGCAGGCTCACGTGGCGCCAGCGGCGCGCCTCCTGCAGCAGCAACGTCGTGATCAGGAACCCGCTGAGCACGAAGAACGCGTCGACGCCCAGGTACCCGCCGGCGAAGAGCGCCTTGTTGCGGTAGATCGTGTGGAACAGCAGGACCATGACGATCGCGACCGCGCGGATGCCGTCGAGCGCGGGCTGGTAGCCGAGCACGGCCGCAGTCGCGTGCGCGCGGGTGGAGCGGTCTTCGTCGACGGGGGCCGCGGCGGCCACCGGGGCAGCGTCGCGCCCCCTCCCGCGCCGCCGCCAGCCGCGCGAGACGGGTCGCCCTACTCCGCGGGGAACCAGTTGCCGTGCAGACCGGCGGGAACGCGTGCCGGCAGGTGCACGACGGCCACCGGCGACGACGCCACGCGCGCGGCGTCGAGGATCACGAGGTCGCTGCGGTCACGCGCGAGGTCGTACGCGAACACGAGCAGCCAGCCGTCGTCCTCGTCCCAGCCGCCGGGCCGGGGCGCGAAGACGGGCTCGCCCACGACGACGCCGGGCGGGAACCGGTGCTCGGACGACGTGCCGCTGTCGACGTCGTAGCGGACGATCGTGTCGAACGACCCGCCCTTCACGCCGTCGGGATGCGTCACGGCGGCTGCGTAGCCGACACGGTGGTGCAACCCGGTGCGGCGATCGTCGATGCGCGGGAACTCCACGGTGCGGTGGTCGACGAGCTCGTCGCGCACGGAGCGTCGGCTCAGGTCGATCACGGCGCGGTGCATGCGGGGCGCGTTGTCCGGCGACGAGCCGACCAGGTCGAGCCGGCGGCGGTACACGTAGTCGACGACGACGGTCTCGCCCTCCGTGTAGCCGTTGAGGAAGTGCATCGCGTAGCAGTCCTCGACCGGGATCCACACGACGCGCGGGTCGCCCTCACGGTTCATCACGCCGATGCGCGTCCCGCGGTTCTCGCGCCACGCCAGGACGGGGCCACCGTGCGTCATGGCGTCGAGGTCGAACACCGCGGGGCTGTCGAAGAAGACGACGTGCTGATCGGTGACGACGAAGTCGTGGATCATCACCGGGTCGGGCAGGTCGATCGGCTCGGTGCGCGTGATGCGCCCCTTGGGCCCGACGACGCCGTACACGAGGTACGGGGGCACGACGTCGTAGCGGAAGAAGCACAGCTCGTCCCAGATCGGGTCGAGCTTCGGGTGCGCGCACATCGCGGTGGGGAGCAGGCCCTCGTAGTCGACCTCGCCGACCGTCTCGAGGGCGGGCGTCAGCTCGTAGGGCAGGCCGCCCTCGTACAGCGCGAGCACCTTCCCGCAGTGGCGGACGACGTTGGTGTTCGCCCAGTTCTTGAACGGGTTGGGGTCGCCGTCGGGGCCGATGCGGGCGGGGTCGGGCACGATCGGCGTGAACGTGCCGCCGTACAGGGCGTGCCCGGCGCGGCGCTCGGCGACGAGCCCGCGGGTCGCCACCCACCGGTTGCGGTAGCGGACGTGACCCCCCTCGAACGTGACCATGTGGATCATGCCGTCGCCGTCGAAGGGATACGTGTAGCTGCCGAGGGGCGTGAACTGCGGGTTGGGGCCGTTGCGCAGATAGCTCCCGCGCAGCTCGGTGGGGACGTGCCCCTCGACCTGGAGCGCGTCCGCGTCGAGCTCCTCGGCGACGGGCGCGAAGACGCCCTGCAGGTACGGGTTGCCGGCCGGGTCGACCAGCTCGATGACCGACGGCGTGGGCGTCGGCGGCGTCCGCATGGGTTCGGCCACGGACGACTACTCGGCCGGTTCGGGGCCCGAGTTGAGGAAACGTTCCCGTTCCTCCCTTCGTCCCGCTACTCCTCGACCAGGCGGAGGGCGAGCGCCGGGCACGCGTGGACCGCCCGGCGGGCGTCGGCGAGGCAGCGCTGCGGGATCTCGGCACCGTCGACGATCGGGTACCCCCAGTCGTCGAGGGAGACGCGCTCGGGGAACATCTCGGCACAGATGCCGTGCCCGTCGCAGCGGATGATGTCGACCTCGAGGCGCAGCGTGCGAGCCATCGACGTGCTCACCTCCAACCCCGGTCGCGCGACTGCCCGGACGGCACGGGCAGCACCGGCGCTGTGGCCGAGCCGGTGCAACGGCCGCGGGCGTGCATGTCGAGCTCGTCGCGGAACGCGTCGAGGGCGCTGCGCACGAAGCGGATCGCACCGTCGGGGTGATGGCACGCGCCGCGGTCCGCGATCATCCGCGTCCAACGGTCGATCTGCCGCACCCGCTCAGGCGTCGCCTTCCGATACGCGATCTCCTCGACCGCACCCGCGACCGCGGCGAGCCCGTTGACGCAGGGACCACACTGGCCCGCCGTCTCGTCGGCAAGGTAGCGCGCCACGCGCGCGGCTTCGACGAGCCCGCACGCCGTCCCGGGGAGCGCGACGACGACGCCGCAGCCGATCCCCCCGCCGCGGGCGCGCAGCTCCGTGTTCGCGAGAACGGCCTCGTCGAGCGACGTCGCCGGCAGCCAGGTGCCGAAGTACCCGCCGACGAGGACGGCCGACAAGGGCGAGGTCGCGCCACCCGCGCGCGAGATCACGTGCCCGAGCGGTGTGCCGAGCTCGACCTCGCAGACGCCCGGAGACGCGACCGCGCCCGAGATCGTCACGAGGATCGACCCCGGCTCGGCGGGCGTGCCGACCGCGCGGAACCAGTCGCCGCCATGACGCGCGACGAGCGCGACGTGCGCGAGCGTCTCGACGTTCTGCACGAGCGTGGGCCGGCCGGACACACCGCGCTCGAACGGGCGGGGCGGGACGTTGGTCGGCTTGGCGTCGCCACCGTTCAACCAGTGGACGAGCGCGGACTCCTCGCCCGCGACGTACCGGGCCGGGACACCGACGACGCGCGGCACGACGCGGTCACGGCCGGTCGCCGCGCGCTCGGAGATCGCGCGGGTCACGGCGGTCACGAGCTCGGGCCGCGTCCGCTCGACGGCGAGCACCGCGTCGCGCGCGCCGACGGTCGCGGCCGCGACGGCGAGCCCGTCCAGCACGAGGTGCGGGAAGCGGGCGAGCAGCAGCGCGTCCTTCTGGCTCGCCGGCTCGCCCTCGCACCCGTTCGCGACGACCACGGCACGGCCCCGTCGGTCCGCGACCGCGCGCCACTTCCTCGCGGTCGGGAACGACGCGCCGCCACGGCCCGCGAGGCCCGAGCGGTCGAGCTCGTCGAGCATCGACCTCGGGTCGATCCGCGGCGGGAGCGCACCGTGCACGCGCAGGTGCTCCTCGAGGCTTCCGGTGCCGTCGCGTTCGCCGACGAGCAGCCGCGGCAGCCCGTCGGGCGCGTACCCGCCGCGCAGCCGTTCGTCCTGGACCGCGGTCATCGCTCGAATCCTCCGTCGTCCTCGTTCACCGGGGCGTTGGTCGTCGATGTCGTCGTCTGCCCCTGCGTCGTCTTCTCGAGCACGCTCGCCGGCGTTCCCGACCGCCGCGCCCATCCCGTCGCGAGCGGGCCGGCGCGCAGCCACCCGAGCAGCGCGAGCGGCAGGACGAACGTCATACCGAGGAGCGCCGTCCTGATCCCCGCCCGGTCCTCGCGCCAGCCGACGGCCAGCCGCCACCAGACCGCGGCGAGGACGGCCGCGACGCATGCCGCGTTCACGAAGAGCGCCCAACCCCGTTGGGTGTCGGTGCCGGTCGCGAGGCCGTGCACGACGGAGAAGCCCCACGCGCCGTACGCGAACCAGTGCACGAAGCGCCAGACGCGGAAGCCGACGCGGTGGCGCAACCAGCTCGTCGCGCCGACTGCGAGCAGCAGGTCGAACGCGACCGCGCCCAGACCGAGCCAGAGCGCGCGGTACGGCGACGAGAACGGCACGACCGCGGCCGCCCATCCGATCGGCGCGTAGCCGTCGAGGACGACCGTCGCCACGTGCAGCACGATGAAGGTCATCACGAGCAGCGTGACGTCGCGGTGGACGTACTCCACGACGAACCGCGGCCAGCGGCGCGAGCTCCAGCGGACGCTCGTGACCACGCCGAGCACCACCGTGACGGTGAGCAGGACGAGCGCGACCATCCCGGTCGCGCGCGCGAAGTACCAGAGCGGCGAACCGGCAGTTGCCGCGAGCACGGTGCTCACGACGCCACCGGCAATGCCGGTTCCGGCCAGCCGCCGACGCGCGTGACCGTGCCGTCGTGCGCGACGAAGCGGGCGGGGAGCCCGTGTCGCGCGACCCAGGCGGGCCCGTCCTCGCCGGCGACGAGCGCGGCGGTCGTCGCGACGTTGGCGTCGACGCACGATCCGGCCGCGACGCTGACCGTCCGGTACGGCGTGCGCGCGCTGCGACCCGTCGTCGGGTCGACGACGTGGTGGTGCTCCTCCCCGCCCATCGACCACCGACGTACGGTCGTGCCCGAGGTCGCAAGCCCACCTCCGTGGAGGTCGACGGTCTCGCCGGGCGCGTCGCGGCCCGCGGCGTGGTCGTCGGTGACGCGCACCGGCCACCCGCCCGGACGGGTGGGACCGGCCGCGCTCACGTCGCCACCGAGGCTCACGAGGACGGGGCGCTCGAGCTTGAGCGCGATCCTCGCCGCGGCACGGTCGGCCGCCCAGGCCTTGGCCGTCGCGCCGAGGTCGAGCTGCACGCCCGACGGGACGCGCAGGGTACGGGCGCGCCGGTCGATCGTGATCGCCTGCCAGCCGGGAACGCGGCGCGCCCACACGACGGAGCGCGGCCGGTCCGACGGGAGCTCGTCGAAGGTGCGGTCGTAGCCGAGGACCTGCAGCGCGCGCCCGACCGTGGGATCGACACGGCCGTCCGTCATGCGCGCGGCGCGCAGGGCGACCTCCACCGCGCCGAGCAGCATCGGCCCGACGACGACGGGCTGGCCGGCCGCGCGGTTGACCGCGCTGAGCTCGGAGTCGTCACGGAAGCGGCTGCACGCGCGGTCGAGCGCGCCGACCTCGTCCGCGAGGATCTCGCGCGCGACGGCGAGGTCGCCGCCGTCGACGACGACGGTCGCGGTCGTCCCGAGCGCCCGGAAGCTCGCCGACTCCGTCCGCTCCTTCACGACGCCCCCGAGTGCGTCACCGGCTGCCGCGAGGACGAGGAGACGCCGCTGCTCGACGAGAGCCCGTTGTCGGACGAGGACGACGACGAGGACGACGAGCTGCGGCTGTTGCTGCTGTTGCTGCTCCCGCTGCTCGACGACACCGAGCCCGACGACGTCGAGCCGTTCGACGTGTTCGACGTTGTCGTCGTCGAGCTCCTGTGCGGCAGCGTGAACGCGGTGAACAGAGCTGTCAGGCCGGCGGCACCACCGGCGAGCCACTTCGTGGTGCGGCGGACCCTTCGCATGCCGGCGTCGCGAGACGCCGTCGTGTGTCGTTGCATGCCGGCAAGGATCGACCGGCAGCCTGAGAGGCAGCGCGACGGGGCTGCAAGAGCAGGTAAATCGTCGTGCAGCGTTCGGTAGGCTGACGCCGCTGTCAGCAAAAGGGGGGGATCAGCGAATGAAGGCACTGGTGTTCGGCGTCGACCCCGGGCCCGTCGAGGCACCGCCCGCGGACGCCGACCCGCTGCTGCGCAACCTCGCCGCCACGCCGATGGCGCTGCAGGACGTCCCCGATCCGCAGCTGCTCGGTCCCGACTGGGTCGTCCTGCAGACGCGCATGACCGGGATCTGCGGATCCGACACGAAGCAGGTCCTGATGGACACGGGCGGCGACGCGTCCGACATGTCGATGACCGCGTTCATCTCGTTCCCCCAAGTCCTGGGGCACGAGGTCGTGGCGGACGTCGTCGAGACGGGACCGGAGGCGCGCGGCGTCGAGCGCGGTCAGCGCGTGTTGCTGAACTGCTGGCTGTCGTGCGGGCCGCGTGGCATCACGCCGATGTGCCCGCCGTGCCAGGAGGGCGACTACTCGCAGTGCTGGCACTTCCACGACGGCCGGCTCGCGCAGGGCATCCACACCGGGAACTCGTCCGACGCGACGGGCGGGTTCGCCGAGAAGCTCCCCGCGCACGATTCCATGGCGATCCCCGTGCCCGACGACGTACCCGACGAGGTCGCCGTCCTCGCGGACCCGTTCGCGGTGTCGCTGCACGGGATCGTGCGCAACCCGCCGCCGACGGGCGGGAAGGCCGTCGTGTGGGGCGGCGGCGCGCTCGGCACGACCGCGATCGCGATCCTGCGCGCGCTGTACCCGACGGTCGACGTCGCCGCGGTCGTCCGGCATCCCGCGCAACAGGCGCTCGCGCGGAAGCTCGGCGCGCTCGTCGTCGACTCCGAGCAGGGCGACGAGGCCGTCGTCGTCGCGCTCGCGGAGTGGTCGGGCGGTGTCCTGCGCGCGCCGTGGACGGGCCTGCCGGTGACGCACCCCGGATTCGTCGACGTCGTCTACGACACGATCGGCTCGCCGAAGACGATCGAGCTGGCGTTGCGCGTGATGGCGACCCGCGGGTCGATCGTCGTGAGCGGTGTGAACGCGCCCGGCCGGTTCGAGTGGTCGCCGCTGTACTTCAAGGAGGCGCGCATCGTCGGGTCGAACGCGTTCGGTGTCGAAGAGGTGGAAGGCGTTCGCAAGCACGCGATCGAGCACTACCTCGACCTCGTCCGCTCGGGGCGCGTCGACGTGAGCGCGATGCTGACGCACACGTTCCGCCTCGACGACTGGCGCGACGCCTGGACGACGATCGCCCGTCAGCACGACACCGGCGCGATCAAGTGCGCCTTCGACTTCCGGTGACTGCCCGAACCCCAGCCGCGTTGGGACGTTTCTCGGCGTAGCGACGACAAAACGTCCCAACGGAGGCGGCGGGCGGGCGCCGATAGCATCGGTTCGGTGACCGAGCGTCTCTATTTCCGGCAGCTGCTCGCGGGACGCGACTTCGCGCGCGACGACCCGATCGCGCGCCAGATGGTCAACTTCGCGTACGTCATCGGCGACCGCGAGACGGGCGACGCGGTGCTCGTCGACCCGGCGTACGGCGTCGCGGAGCTCGTCGACGTCGTACGGGGCGACGGCATGCGCGTGACGGGCGCGCTCGCCACGCACTGGCATCCGGACCACGTCGGCGGCGACCTGATGGGCTACCCGATCCAGGGCGTGCGCGAGCTGCTGGCGATCGACGGCGGCGTGCCCGTCCACGTCCAGCGGGACGAGGCGTGGGGCGTGAAGCGCGTGACGGGCGCGTCCGACAGCGACCTCGTGCTGCACGACGGCGGCGACGTGCTCGAGGTCGGCGCGATCCCGATCACGTTCCTGCACACGCCCGGCCACACGCCGGGAAGCCAGTGCTTCCTGCTCGACGGCCGGCTCGTCGCGGGCGACACGCTCTTCCTCGACGGCTGCGGTCGCACCGATCTGCCCGGCGGCGACGCGACGCAGATGTACGAGAGCCTCACGCAGCGGCTCGCCAAGATCCCCGACGACACCGTCCTCTACCCCGGTCACCTCTACTCACCCGAACCGTCCGCGACGATGGGCGAGACGCGCCGGCGCAACTACGTGTTCCGGCTCAAGACGCTCGACCAGTGGCTGACGATGTTCGGCGACGGGTCCTGACGGGCGCAGGCGGAGCGGGCAGGGGCGGGGCAGGTGGCAGCGGCGATCGCGGCGCTCGTCGTGTTCGTGCTGTTCACCGGCGCGCTCGTCGCGGTCGTCGTCGCGCGCAACACACGGCGCGTCGCCGACGACGAGCTGACGTTCGACGGCATCGAGCACGTCGACGTCGAGATCGACGCCGGCAGCGTCCGCGTCGTGGCGCACGACGGCGCCCGCCTCACCGTGCATCGGCACATGCGCTACGGACGACGGCGGCCGCAGACGCGGGAGACGCGCGCCGGGACGACGCTGCAGATCTCGGTCACCCCACCGCGCGGCCCGCTGGAGGGCTGGTGGTGGATCGACTACGAGCTGGTCGTCCCCGCCGGCACCGGTGTCCGTGCACGGACGGCCGCAGGCCCGCTCGCGGTCGACGGCGTGCGCGGCGACGTCGACCTCGCCAGCAACGCGGGCCGCATCGCGGTCAACGGTTGCGCGGGCGCGCTGCAGCTGCACAGCGACGCAGGCTCGATCGAGGTGGACGGCGCGCGGAGCGGGTGCGTGAAGGCGCACACCGACGCCGGCCACGTCCGGCTGGTGTTCGCCAGCGTGCCCGACGACGTCGACGCGACGAGCAACGCGGGCGCGGTCGAGGTCGTGCTGCCCGGTGGTCCGTACCGCGTGGACGCGCGCACGGACGGCGGCGACGTGCGCATCGGCGTCGCGACCGACCCGAACGCTTCGCGCTCCGTCCGCGCGCGCTCGCACGCGGGGTCCGTGCTCGTCAACGCTCTGCCGGCCGGCTGAACGCGCGCGTTACGCGGGAACCGGGTCGAACAGGACGTCGAGCGCCGCCGGACCGCGGAACGCGAGGCCCTGGATGCTGGGCGCCGGCCGGTCGGGGTCGAGCCGGAGGTTCGGGAGCCGGTCGAGCACGGCGTTGAGCGCGACGCGCAGCTCGAGCCGGGCGAGGTGCATCCCGAGGCACTGGTGCGGACCGGTCCCGAACGCGAGGTGCGGCTTCGGCTCGCGGTCGATGCGCCACTCGTCGGCATCCGGCCAACGGTCCTCGTCGTGGTTCGCGGACGCGGTGACGACGTTGACGGGCGACCCGCCCGGGATGGGGCAACCCGCGACCTCGACGTCGTGCGTCGTCACCCGCGACACCATCGTCACGGACGTCTCCCAGCGCAACGTCTCCTCGATGACCGCGGGGATCAGGTCGCGGTCGTCGCGCACACGCGCCATCACGTCGGTGTGCGTCAGCAGCGCGGTGAGGCAGTTGCCGAGCACGCGGAACGTCGTCTCCGCACCCGCGGGCAGGAGCAGGCGGAGGAACCCGTAGATCTTCTCGTCGGTGAGACGCTCGCCGTCGATCTCCGCGGTCACGAGCTCGCTGATGAGGTCGCCGCCGGGGTTGCGCCGCCGGTCCTCGACGATCGGCTCGAGGTAGGCGCGCATCGCACGCGACGCGGCCATGCCGACGTCGGGGTGCAGCGGTCCCGTGTTGATCTCCTCGGCCCACCGGTGGAACTGCTCGTGGTCCGCGAGCGGCACACCGACGATGCCGCAGATCACCTGGACCGGGTACTTGGTCGTCAGGTCGCGCACGAGGTCGGCGCGACCGAGTGGCGCGATCCGGTCGAGCAGCTCGTTGACGACTGGCGCGACGAGCTCGGCGTCCCAGCGCTCCAGCACCGACGCGCGGAACGCCTTGGCGACGAGGTTGCGGTACTGGCGGTGCTCCTTGCCGTTCATCGCGAGGATCAGCTCGCCCATGTACTGACCGATCTGCTCCCCGTTGATCGACGACGAGAACGTCTCCCAGTCGCGCAGCACCTTCTCGCAGTCGTCGAAGCGGGTGATCTGGTAGTTCGGGCGATGGTCGAACGCAGACGACTCGTGACGGATCACGGGGCACTCCGAGCGGGCCCGCTCCCACATCCCGTACGGCTGCCCCGTGAAGAAGTCGATCTCGCGGTACTCGGTCTCGATGTCGTACGTCATCGGAGCGGGACCCCCTGCGCGTGACGATCCGCGTGACCCTGACACGGTAGTCAGGTTCGGCCGGCCGCGCGCGGCGGAGGCCGCTACGGGATGTCGGTCGCGCAGTTCGCGGTCCGCGTGAGGGTCTGCGCGCCCGTCGACGGCGCGTTCGTCCGTGGGACGCCGTTGGCGAAGCAGAGCTTGTCGATGCGGAGCTTCCGCGCGCCGGTGCACTTCCCCGTCGACGGATCGGCCGGTCCCACGTACGCGTGGTACGCGAGCCAGCGGTAGCCGGCGTTGTCGGAGAACACCTCCACGCCCGCGGGCGCACACGCGTGCGCCGTCGACGCGATCCACTGCGTGGACTGGCCTCGGGTGCAGGACCCGGCGGCGAACCCCGTCGCGGTGCGTGTGCAGACCGCCCACCCGGTGCCGTACGCGGGCTCGTTGTACCAGTAGTGCCCGGCGTAGAAGACGACGTAGCGACCACTCGCCGCGTCGTACGTCATCGCCGGGGCCTCGATCTGACCGTGCTCCCAGTTCGAGGACGCCGTCATGACCGCCGACGGCGCCGAGCCGCTCGCGAACGACAGTCCGTCGGCGGAGAGCGGTTGCGCCCAGATGATCGTCGGGCGCGCGGGAACGAACAGGTTGTCCTCGCTCTTCCAGAACAGGAACGCCTGCCCGTTCACGGGATCGACGAACGCGCTCGGATCGATCGCACCGTTGTGGTCCGTCTGGCACACGAGCGGCGTCGCACGCGGCGTGAACGGCCCGTCCGGTGTCGACGCGACGGCCGTGCCGATGCAGTGCGTGCCGTTCGTGGCGCGGTCCGCGGGCTGGGCCGTGAAGTACAGGACGTAGGTCGGCGACGCGCCGCCGCGCACGAGGACGCTCGGCGCCCACGTCCGCCCGGCGACCGCCCACGACGGCAGCGTCGGCAGGACGTCCGTCGGCGCGCTCCAGTGCACGAGGTCGGTCGACGTGACGTGCTGGATGTTCATCGTCGGGTGGTCCACGTCGGGACCGTTCGTCGTGTACGCGTGGTACACGCCGTTGACGAGGACGACGAACGGGTCGGGCAGGCCGGCCGGATCGGGTGGTGCGGAGACCGGGTTGGTGTACGCGCAACCCGCGAGCACGGCAACGAGCGCGACGGTCGCCGCGGCGGCGAACCCGACGCCGCGGCGACCGCGTCGATCCATGCGTAGTCGTGCCGTTGTCCGCACGCTGCCGCTCGCGCGGTGCCGCTGCTAGAGCTGCAGCGACTTCACCTCGAGGAACTCCTCGAGCCCGTACTGGCCGAGCTCGCGACCGCTCCCCGACTGCTTGTAGCCCCCGAACGGCGCGAGCGGGTTGAACTTCTGGCCGTTGATGTCGACCTGGCCCGCCTGCAACCGCCGCGCGACACGCATCGCGGACTCGTCGTCCGGGCCGAACACGCCCGCGTGCAGCCCATAGACGGTGTCGTTGGCAATGCGGATCGCGTCCTCCTCGTCGTCGTAGGGGATGATCGACAGCACCGGGCCGAAGATCTCCTCCTGCGCGATCGTCATGTCGTTGCGCACGTTCGCGAAGACGGTCGGCTTCACGTAGTAGCCCTTGCGGAAGCCCCTCGGCTTCTCGGGGCCACCGGTGACGAGCGTCGCGCCCTCCTCGATCCCCTTCTTGATGTACTTCCGGACGCGCTTGCGTTGCGCGTCGGAGATGACGGGACCGATGCCCATGTGCGTCTCGTCGGCCGGGTCGCCGAGCGCGAAGCCCTCGGCGATCTCCTTCGCCTTCGCGACGATCTCGTCGTGCTGCGCGCGCGGCACGAGCATCCGCGTCCACGCGATGCACGTCTGGCCCGAGTTCATGTAGCAGCTGCCGATGCCCGCGGTGACCGCGGCGTCGACGTCCGCACCGGGCAGGATCACGAACGGCGACTTCCCGCCGAGCTCGAGCGCGACGCGCTTCACCGTCTGCGCCGCGAGCTCGGCGACGCGCTTGCCCGCGCGTGTCGAGCCGGTGAACGACACCATGTCGATGTCGGGGTGCGACGCGATCGCCTCACCGACGGTCTTGCCGGTCCCGCACACGAGGTTGAACACGCCCGGCGGCAGGCCGACGTCGTCGACGATCTCGGCGAGGATGAACGCGCTCAGCGGCGCGACCTCGCTCGGCTTCAACACGACGGTGCAGCCGGCGGCGAGCGCGGGCGCGACCTTCGCGACGATCTGGTGGAGCGGGTAGTTCCACGGGGTGATGCAGCCGACGACGCCGACGGGCTCGCGCACGACGAGGGAGTTGCCGACCTGCTCCTCGAACGTGAAGTTGTTCGCGATGTCGACGTAGCTGCCCATCACCGCGGTGGGCAGGCCGGCCTGGATCATCTTCGACCACATCAGCGGCATGCCGACCTCGCCGCTGACGGTCGCGGCGATCTCGTCGCTGCGCGCGCCGAGGCCCTCGGACAGGCGCTGCAGGTACTTGGCGCGCTCGTCGACCGGTGTCGCGCTCCACGCGGGGAACGCGCGCCTGGCCGCGGCGACGGCCTGGTCGACGTCGGCCGGCGTCCCGTCGGGGACGCGGCCCATCACCTCCTCGGTGGCCGCGTTGATGACGTCGATCGTGTCGCTGCCCGCGGAGGGCACCCACGACCCGTCGATGTAGAGCTTGTCGCGATCCTGCATGGGAGCTCCCTCGCTCGCGAACTCGACCGTCCGGTCAATCTACCGCCGCCCCCGGCCGGGCGTTCTGTGAAGCCTCAGACACACAGTGTGTGGTTGACGCTTCCCAGAATGGCGGGCGGGTGCTGACGGGGCCGTCAGGTTCGAGCCCGTGCTGGGTACGCTCACCAGCCGTGGCCTCACACGGAACCGATCCCTTTGCCGAGGACGACGACCGCCAAGCCCTGCGCAAGCTGGCGCGCGACGTCGCGGAGCGTGAGCTCGCACCGATGGCGCGTCACTGGGACGAGACCGAGGAGTTCCCGCAGGCGTCCTGGGACGCGCTGCGCAAGGCCGAGCTGTTCGGCATCACGATCGGCGAGCGCTACGGCGGCGCGGGGATGGGCGACGTCGAGTCGTCGATCGTGCTCGAGGAGCTCGCGCGGGTCGACGTGTCGTCCGCCATCCTGGCCCAGCTCATCTTCAACGGACCGCCGCGCGCGATCGAGCACCTCGGCAGCGACGGGCTCAAGGAGCGGTGGCTGCCGATGGCCGCGACGGGCGAGGCGCTGTTCTGCATCGGCATCAGCGAGAGCGAGGCGGGCTCGGCGGTCACGAACATGCGCGCCCGCCTGACGCCCGACGGCGACGGCTACCGCCTCGACGCGTACAAGAACTACGTGACGGGCGGCCACAAGGCCCGCGCGTGCCTCGTGTGGTGCCGCTTCCCGGGCAGCGAGGGCGCGAAGGGCATCGGCGCGGTCGTCGTCGACCTCGAGTCGGACGGCGTCAGCGTCGCGGGGACGCACGAGAAGATGGGGCTACGCGGCACGAGCGAGGCGGAGCTCGCGTTCGACGGCGTGCGCGTGGAACCCGGCGACGTGCTCCTCGCGGGCGACCCGTCGAACAGCGACGCGTTCAAGACGTTGATCTCGCACATCAACCACGAACGGTGCGGCAACGCGGCGATGTGCCTGGGTGCCGCGCAAGGCGCGTTCGAGTACGCGGTGCGCTACGTGAACGAGCGGACGATCGGCGGGCAGCCGCTCGCGAAGCTGCAGGGACTGCAGTGGAAGCTCGCGGACATGGCGACGCAGCTCGAGAGCGCGCGCCTGCTGCTGCAACGCGCGGTGCACCTCGCCGGACCACACGGCACTCCGCCGGCGCTCGAGACCGCGATGGCGAAGTCCGCCGCGAACCTCGCCGCGAAGTTCGTGTGCGACGAGGCGATCCAGCTCCTCGGCGGCTACGGGTACAGCCGCGAGTACCCCGTCGAGCGCGCGTATCGCGACATCCGCGGGCTGTGCATCGGCGCGGGAACCGTCGAGATCCAGCGCAACTTCATCGGCTCGAACGTCGTGAAGGGTGCGACGACCGTGAGCGCGGGCTGGCGCAACCCGCTCGTCGGCTGACGCGACCGGTGCGCGCGACCTACGAGCATCCCCGGGCGGCCGAGTACCGCAAGCCGTCCGGACCATGGGACATCCCGTCGCTCGACGAGCTCCTCACGCGCGCGGCACGGCTCGCGCGCGACGACGTCGTCGTCGACCCGTCCGCCGGTGTCCGGCTGAACGCGGAGCAGCTCGACGACCTCATCGCGCGCGTCGCGGGCGGGCTGCGGGAAGCGGGCGTGCGGCGCGGCGACGTCGTCGCGTGGCAGGCCCCGAACTGGTACGAGGCGATCGTGCTGTACCGCGCGTGCTGGCGCATCGGTGCGCTCGCGGCGCCCGTGCACCATCTCGCCGGACCGTCGGACGTCGACCGGATGCTCGCGCAGGTCGAACCGCGACTGGCCCTCTCGCGCGAAGACGTGCGCGGGCCCGCGTCCACGTTCGCGACGCTCGCGAGCAGCGCGCCGTTCCGCGGGTCCGCGGCGCGGCCGAGCGATCTGGCGGTCGTCCTGTTCACGTCCGGCTCGACCGGTGGCCCAAAGGCCGTGCTGCACAGCCAGCGCGGCCTCGCGTACAAGGGCCGTGTCATGGCGCGCTGCCACGCCCTGACGATGCAGGACTCGATCCTGATGCCCGCGCCGCTCGCGCACGTCTCCGGACTGTTGAACGCGGTGCTGATCCCGGGCCTCGTGCCGATGAAGACCGTGCTCATGGACCGTTGGTCACCCGACGCCGGCGTCGACGCCATCGCTGGCGAGCGGATCACGTTCATGATCGGTCCGCCGACGTTCTTCGTCGGGCTGTTGAGCGCGGACCGGTTCAGCGAAGCGGCCGTGGAGTCGCTGCGCCTCGTCTCGAGCGGTGGCGCGGGTGTGACGCCGGCGTTCGTCGCCGACGCGGCCGAGCGGTTGGGCGCGCGCGTGAAGCGCACGTACGGGTCGACCGAGGCGCCCACCGTCACGACGAGCACCGCGAACGATCCCGACGACCGTGCGCGTGAGACGGACGGCCGCTCGACCGGTGGGGCCGAGCTGCGCGTCACCGATCCCGCGACGGGACGCGCGGTCAAGCACGGTGACACCGGCGAGCTGTGGTTGCGCGGCCCGGAGCTGTTCGTCGGCTACGCGGACGCCAAGCAGACGCGCGACGCCGTCACGCGGGGCTGGTTCCGTACGGGCGACCTGGCGACCGTCGACCGCGACGGATGGCTCACGATCGTCGGCCGGATGAAGGACATCATCATCCGCGGCGGCGAGAACATCGCGGCCGCCGAGGTCGAAGGGGTCCTCGAGTCCCACCCGGCGGTGCGTCAGGCCGTCGCGGTCGGCTACCCGGACGACCGGCTGGGCGAGCGCGTGTGCGCGTTCGTCGTGAGCGACCGCGACCTCACGGTGGACGACGCGCGCGCGTGGTTCGAGACGCGGGGTGTCGCGCGGTTCAAGACGCCCGAGCGCGTGGTGCGCGTCGACGAGCTCCCCGTCCTCGCCGCGGGCAAGGTCGACCGCGCCGCGCTGCGGGACCGCGCCCGCCAGCAGTAACGCTGCGTTGGGTCGTTTGTCGTCGCTATGCCGACAAAACGACCCAACGCACGAGGGTGGGTGCGATCAGATGACGCTCTCGCCGGCCTCGACCCTCGGCCGGAGCATGGCCGCGAGCCGCCGGCGATGGAACGCGGCGTCGCCGAAGGTCAGCTGGTCGAGCTGCGTGCGCTTGAGGAACAGGTGCAGGTCGTGCTCCCAGGTGAACCCGACGCCGCCGTGCACCTGCAGCGCGGACGCCATCACGCGCTTCCCCGCGTCGGAGCACCACACCTTCGCGGTCGACGCGCTCACGGACGCGTCCGGGTCGTCCGCGCCGATGCACCACGCGGCCCAGTACGCGGTTGAGCGCATGCCCTCGACGTCGACGAGCATGTCGGCGCAGCGGTGCTTGACGGCCTGGAAGCTGCCGATCGGCCGCCCGAACTGCACGCGGTCCTTCGCGTACTCGACCGCCATGTCGAGCGCGCGTGACGCGCTGCCGAGCATCTCGGCGGAGAGGCCGGCCGCGCCGCGGTCGAGGAGCGTGTCGACGGCGTCGGCGCCACCGAGGCGTACCGCCGGCGTCCGGTCGAAGGTGAGCCATCCGAGCTCGCGCGTCTGGTCGATCGCCGGCTCCCGTGCGGGACGGTCGACGGCGTCGAGATCGACGGCGAACAGTCCGGGCACGTCGTCACCGTCGAGCGCGAACACGACCGCCAGAGACGCCGACGGCGCGTACAACGTGGGATCCGGACGCCCGCTCAGCACCCACGCGTCACCATCGCGTGCCGCACGGACGGCGTCGCGCGCCGCACTCCACGCGATGCACGCGATCGACCCGGTCGCGAGGAGATCGCCGACGCGCTCGTCGTGGCCGGCGCGGTGCAACGCGCCGAGCGCCAGCACCGTCGAGAGGAACGGCGCGGGAGCGACGTGGCGGCCGACCTCCTCGAGGAGGACGGCCGTCTCGACGGTCCCGAGCCCGAGCCCACCCGACGACTCGGGCAGCTCGAGCGCCGTCCAGCCCTGCTCGACCATCGCCGCCCACAGCTCGGCGTCGTAGCCGCCGCCCGCCTCGACGACGCCGCGCACGCGCGACGTCGGCGCGAGCCCGTCGAGCAGCTCCCGCGCCCCGTCACGCAGCGCGAGCTGATCCTCCGACAACTCGAAGTCCATGCCTACGGCTTCGCTTCCGCTCCGCTGCTTCCGTTCGCTGCGCTCACTCCATCCGCTCCGCTCGCTCCGCGTGCTCGCTGCGCTCGCGAGCCCGGGAGTCTGTCACGACTCCTGACACCGGCGTCAGGCGACCGGCGTCCGGATGCCACCGAACGTGGGTAGATTCGACCGGTATACGAATGAGGAGCTGAACCATGACTGAACCCCCCGCCGTACTCCGCCACGGCGACAACGAGATCGAGCTCCCGGTCGTGCGGGGCACCGAGGACGAGCTCGGTGTCGACATCTCCAAGCTGCGCGCGCAGACCGGTCTCGTCACCCTCGACTACGGATTCGTCAACACGGCGTCGTGCGAGTCCGCCATCACCTACATCGACGGCGACGCCGGCATCCTCCGCTACCGGGGCATCCCGATCGAGGAGATGGCCGAGCACGGGTCGTTCCTCGAGACGTCCTACCTCCTGATCTACGGGAAGCTGCCGACGCGCGAGGAGCTCGACACGTTCCGGTACGGGATCCGCAAGCACACGCTGCTGCACGAGGACGCCAAGCGGTTCTTCGACGGCTTCCCGAAGGACGCGCACCCGATGGGCATCCTGTCGTCCGTCGTCAGCGCGCTGTCGACCTTCTACCAGGACACGGAGGACCCTCACGACCCTGCGGGCGTGCAGCTGCAGATCACGCGTCTGATGGCGAAGCTCCCGACCATCGCGGCGTACTCGTACAAGAAGTCGATCGGACAGCCGTTCCTGTACCCGAACAACAAGCTCGACCTCATCGAGAACTTCCTCACGATGATGTTCGCGGTGCCGTCCGAGCCGTACGAGGTCTCGCAGAACGTCGTGCACGCGCTGAAGCTGCTGCTCATCCTGCACGCGGACCACGAGCAGAACTGCTCGACCTCGACCGTGCGTCTGGCGGGCTCCAGCGAGGCGAACCTCTACGCGTCGATCGCCGCAGGCATCAACGCGCTGTGGGGTCCGCTGCACGGCGGCGCGAACCAGGCCGTCGTCGAGATGCTGGAGAAGATCCGCGCCGACGGCGGCGACATCCAGAAGTACGTGAAGATGGCGAAGGACCCCGACAACCACTTCCGGCTGTCGGGGTTCGGTCACCGCGTCTACAAGAACTACGACCCGCGCGCGCGGATCATCAAGAACGTCGCGCACGACGTCATCGCCGAGCTCAACCGCATGGACGACCTGCTCGACCTAGCCCTGCAGCTCGAGGACGTCGCGCTCAACGACGAGTACTTCGTCGAGCGGAAGCTGTACCCGAACGTCGACTTCTACTCGGGCCTCATCTACCGGGCGATGGGCTTCCCCACACAGATGTTCCCGGTCCTGTTCGCGATCGGCCGGCTCCCCGGCTGGATCGCGCACTGGAAGGAGATGATGGAGGACCCGCGCACGAAGATCGGCCGGCCCCGCCAGATCTACGTGGGCGAGGTCGAGCAGGAGTACGTCCCGATCGACGAGCGCTGATCCCGGCCGCCGGTGGACCTCACGCCGACGGCCGGCGAGGCGGCGCTGCGCGACGAGGTGCGCGCGTGGCTGCGCGAGAACCTGCCGTGGGAGTACGGCAAGGGGCTCCCGCCCCGCTTCGACGACCTGCGCGAAGAAGTCGCGTTCGGACGCGAGTGGCAGGCGAAGCTCGCGTCCGGACGGTGGGTCGGCGTCGCGTGGCCCGAGGAGTTCGGCGGACGCGGGCTCGGACCCGTCGAGCACTACCTCGTGACCGAGGAGCTCGCGCGCGCACGCGCGCCGGAGCTCGTCGGTCGCATCGGCATCAACCTCGTCGGGCCGACGTTGCTCGCGCACGGCACGCCGGAGCAGAAGGCGCGCTGGCTGCCGAGGATCCTGTCGGCCGACGAGCTGTGGTGTCAGCTCTTCAGCGAGCCCGGTGCGGGCAGCGACCTCGCGTCGTTGCGGACACGCGCGACACCCGTGGAGGGCGGCTGGGTGCTGTCGGGTCAGAAGGTGTGGACGAGCTACGCGCAGTTCGCGGACTGGGGCGTCTGCCTGGCTCGCACCGACCCGGACGCGCCGAAGCAGCAGGGCATCTCGTACCTCGTCGTCGACATGCGCTCCCCCGGCGTCGACGTGCGGCCGCTCCGCCAGATCACCGACGAGTCCGAGTTCAACGAGGTGTTCTTCGACGACGTGTTCGTGCCCCGGGAGCGTCTCGTCGGTCCCGAGCACCAAGGGTGGCGGGTCGCGAACTCGACGCTGTCGCACGAGCGCGGCAGCAACCCGCGCCAGCTCGTCATCCACGCCCAGCTGCTCGACGAGCTGCTGCGGCTCGCGGACGACTCCGGCGCGTTCGACGACCCGCGCCTCGCACCGCGGCTCGCGCAGGCGTTCGTCGAGGTGCGCCTGTTCCAGCTGCACAACTGGCGGTCGATCTCGCGCCTGTCGAAGGGACTGGATCCCGGCCCGCAGGGGAGCCTCAACAAGCTCTGGTGGAGTGAGATGAGCAAGCGGCTCCACGACACGGTGATGACCGTGCTCGGCCCGTCGGCCCCGTTGTGGCGCGGTGCGGACGCCAACCCGGGTGGCGGCGCGTGGCAACGCTCGTGGCTGTACTACCAGGCGTCGTCGATCTGGGCGGGCACGAACGAGATCCAGCGCAACGTCATCGGCGAACGCGTGCTGGGCCTCCCGCGGTAGCGCGCATGTCGGCGGTACATTGCTGACGATTCCGTCAGCTCGTGCAGGGAACGGCGCGGCGCATGCAGTTCGACACCATTCGGTACGACGTCGACGGGGCGGTCTGCACGATCACGCTCGACCGTCCGGACGTCGCGAACGCGCAGAACACGCAGATGCTCGACGAGCTCGACGCCGCGTTCGACCGCGCGGACGCCGACGACGACGTGCGCGTCGTCGTGCTCGCCGCGGAGGGAAAGCACTTCTCGGCCGGTCACGACCTCAAGCAGATCCTCGCCGGCAGCGACCCGTGGTCCGCGATGCGCGACACCGCGGAGGGCAAGCTCCGCCACGAGCAGGTCATGTACTTCGACCGGTGCGTGAAGATCCGCGACTTCCGCAAGCCGACGATCGCCGCGGTCCAGGGCGCGTGCTCCGCGGCGGGCCTCATGCTCGCGTGCATGTGCGATCTCATCGTCGCGGCCGACGACGCGCGCTTCTCGAACCCGGTCCTGCGCATGACGGGTGCCGGCGTCGAGCTCCTCGTCGAGCCGTGGGAGCTGGGTCCCCGCAAGGCCAAGGAGTTCCTGCTGTGCGCGGAGACGATCGACGCGCACGACGCCGAGCGCTACGGGCTCGTCAACAAGGTGGTGCCGCGCGCCGAGCTCGCGGCGGCGGCCCGGGAGATGGCCGACAAGGTCGCGCTCGTCCCGCCCGTGACCGCGCAGGCCGTCAAGGACTCGATCAACCGGATGCTCGACCTCCAGGGTCAACGCGAGTCGTGGCGGTACCACTTCATGGTCCACCAGTTCGTGAGCAACACCGCGACCGCCCTGAACGCGATGACCGCGCGCAAGCAGGGCGGCATGGACGCCGTGAAGGCCGAGCAACGGGGCGACCGGTGACCACCCTCACGTTCATGCGTCGCTCGTCGTTGCTGTACGACGTTCAGCGACGCATGGACGCTTCGGGAGCGCGCTGATGGCGGGGCCGCTCGAGGGGCTGCTCGTGCTCGACCTCGGGACGCGCATCGCGGCGCCGTTCTGCGCGGGCCTGCTCGGTGAGATGGGCGCGGACGTCGTCAAGATCGAGCAGCCGGGGACGGGCGACTTCATGCGCACGATTGGCCCGTTCGTCGACGGTAGCGACGCGGGCGAGCCCGAGTACTCGCTGTTCTGGGCCGTCGAGGGGCGCGGCCGCAAGAGCGTCACGATCGACCTGCGCCGCCCGCAGGGCCAGCACCTGTTCCGCCGGCTCGCGGCGACGGCGGACGTGATGGTCGAGAACTTCCGGCCCGGCACGCTCGAGAAGTGGCACATCGCACCCGGTCACCTCGACCCGCGGCTCGTCACGGTGCGCATCAGCAGCTTCGGGCAGGACGGGCCGTACGCGTCGCGCCCGGGTCTCGACCGCGTCGGCATCGGCTACGGCGGGCTCCTGCACCTCACGGGCTATCCGGACCGGCCGCCCGTGCGCGTCGGTGTGACCATCACGGACTACCTGACCGGTGTCTTCGCGGCGAACGCAGCCGTCGCGGCGCTGTACGCGCGCGACGCGCGCCGCAAGGGCACCGGCGCGGTCATCGACGCCGCGCTCTACGGCTCCGCGTTGCGCATCCTCGAGTGGACGCTCGCGGCGTACGACAAGCTCGGGGTCGTGCGGACGCGCGAGGGGAACCGGCTCGCGAACTCGGCGCCGCTCGACAACTACCCGACCGGCGACGGCAAGTACGTCTGCATCGTCGCCGGCAGCGACGCGAACTTCAGCCGGCTGTGCAAGGCGATGGACCGTCCCGACCTGCTCGACGACCCCCGCTTCACGCGGTTGGCCGACCGCGCCGCGAACGGCGACCAGATCAACGGCATCGTCAGCGCGTGGACGAGCATGCACAGCGCCGAGGAGATCGAGACCGCGTGCGTCGCGTGTGACGTCCCGGTCGCGACGGCGTACACCGCGGCGGACATGTTCCTCGACCCGCACTTCGCCGAGCGCGGCGACCTGGTCACGGTCGACGACCCGGTCGCGGGTCCCGTCCGCCAGCAGGCGCCGTTCCCGCGCTTCGTCGGCGAGCCCGTGCGCGTCCCGGCCGGCGCTCCCCGACTCGGTGAGCACACGCGCGAGGTGCTCGGCGCGACGCTCGACCTCGACGACCGCGCGCTCGACGCGCTCGAGCGCGACGGGGTCATCTGACATGACGGTCCCCGTACGGGACGGGCTGTTCACGCTCGACGACCCACCCCGGCTCCTGGCCGGCCGCTGCACCGGTTGCGGCGCGTTCCAGTTCCCGCGCGCGTCCACGTGCTCGCAGTGCTCGGACGATGCGATCGAGGAGGTCGTGCTCGACGGCCGCGGCACGTTGTGGGGCTGGACCGCGGTGAACGCGCCGCCGCCCGGGTACCTCGGCGACGTGCCGTTCGGGTTCGGAGTCGTCGAGCTGCCCGAGGGCCTGCGTGTGATCACGCGACTGAGTCACCCGGTCGACGGGTTCACGTTCGGGTTGCCGATGGCGATGCGCCTCGCGCCGCTCCACGAGACCGAGGACGGTGACACCGTCGTGACGTACGAGTTCGCGCCGTCATGACCGACACGAACCGGGTGCGCGTCGCGGTCGCGGGCATCGGCATCCATCCGTTCGGCCGCTTTCCCGACGCCTCGCTGACGGAGATGGGCGTGCGCGCCGTCAGCGACGCGCTGCGCGACGCCGGTGTCGAGCGCGGCGGTTTCCAGGCCGCATTCTGCGGAGCCGTCTACGCGGGTGTCGCCGCCGGTCACAAGGTGCTCGACGCGCTGGGGATGACCGGCATGCCGATCGTCGACGTCGAGGCCGGCTGTGCGAGCGGCGGCGCCGCGATGATGCTCGCCGCCGGTGCGATCCGTGCCGGCCAGTACGACACGGTGCTCGTGTTCGGCCTCGAGAAGATGCCGAAGGGCATCATCCGCTCGTCGTTCTTCGAGCCGTGGCGCGAGGAAGCGGGCCTCGCCGCCACGCCGGCGTACTTCGCGCTCCGCGCGCAGCGCCTGATGCGCGAGTCGGGCGTCACCAAGGAGCACCTCGCGCGCGTCGTCGTGAAGAACCGAGCGAACGGCGTCGACAACCCGGACGCGATGTTCCGCAAGGAGGTCGCGCTCGAGGACGTTCTCGCGTCGCGCGTCGTGTGCGAGCCGCTGCACCTCTGGATGCTCTGCTCGCCGAACGAGGGCGCGGCCGCGGTCGTGCTACGGCGCGCGCGGGACGGTGACGGCGTCGAGCTCGCAGCGGCGGCGTTGCGCTCGCACATCCCCGGGAGCGTGCTCGGCGAGGCGACGCCGATGAGCGGCCTCGCGTCCGACGACGTCACGCCGCCGACGACGCTGGCCGCGCGCGCCGCGTACGAGGAGTCCGGCGTCGGTCCCGCGGATCTCGACGTGGTGGAGTGCCAGGACACCGACGCCGCCCGCGAGCTCCTCTCGTACGAGGAGCTCGGGCTGTGCGAGCCGGGCGGGTCGGCCGAGCTCGTCGAGACGGGCGCGACCGAGCGCGGCGGACGGCTCCCCGTCAACGTGAGCGGGGGGCTCCTGTCCAAGGGCGAGCCCCTGGGCGCGTCGGCCCTTGGCCAGGTCGTCGAGCTCGTCCGTCAGCTGCGCGGGGACGCCGGACCGCGCCAGGTCCAGGGCGCGCGGGTCGGGCTCGCGCACACCGTCGGGCGGGGCGCCAACGCGTGCGTCGCGATCCTTCGGCGCTGACGACGTCGCGCGTTTGCACTGCCACGGGGCGCGGGTACGCGACCGGCCGTGCGTCCGGGTGCTCACGCAGCGCGTCACGGTTGCGTCTTGGCGTGTTTGGGAGCGGCGATGGGCCTGGCGGTCGGCCTCGCGACCGCACCGGCCTCGTCGGCCGCGACGCAGGCCGCATGGCAGCCTCCGTGGACCGCACGGCCCGGCCCGGGCGGGCCCGGTTGGCCGCCGTGGGGCGGACCCTGGGGCCCCGGTCCCGCGCATCCCGGCCCCGGGCCCGGGCATCGCGGCCACGATCCCGGGCCGCCCGCGACGTCCCCCGCGCCCGCGGACCCGACACCACCGCCCACCGCGCGAGCGGGTTCCCCACCGTCGACGGCCACGCCGCCGCCGGCTCCGGCGACGGTCGTGCCGCCCGCCCGGGGTCGCGCGCCCGCCGGCGCCAGCGGCCCGAGCACGGCTTCGGTGAGCACCACGTCCACGGCCTCGACGACGTCGCCGCCGTCGACCGCGGGCGTTCCTGCGGCCGCCGCACCGGCATCGGCGGGCCCGCAGCCCACGCCCCCGACCGCGGGCGCCGCGCCGGCGACACGTCCGTCCGTCGAGGTCCGCGCGGCGGCGGTCCGCCGTACGGGTGACAGGGCGGCGACCGGCTCCGGGGTCAACCGGGCCGAGCTCGAGATCCTCGCCGGCTTCGTCGCGCTGGTCGCGCTGGGCGCCTTCTTCCGTCGTCTCCGGCCTCCCATCGTCTGAGGGCCGGGCGCGCGCTACAGCCGCGGGCCCCGACGGCCGACAACACAACCCGGGTCGGTCGCCGGACGAGCATCACCTTCGCGCCGGCGGCGACGGAGCCGGGCCGTGCGCGACGCGCGGGGAGGGGTCAGGCCCGAGGGAGCCATTGCACATGGAGCACTCGACCCGCGGCGGGCCGCGGCGCCCGACGCGGCTGCGCGATCGCCGCGACGCCGACGACGCCGTGTGTGTGGCCGCCGAGGACGGGCCGACGGTCCTCGTCGCGGATCGTGACGACGGCGAGCGCCGAGTCCTCGTGGAGGTCCTCGAGGCCGAAGGAATGCACACGCTCGAGGCGGCGACGCTCGCGGAGTGCCTCGCGTCGATCCAGTTGCGCGATCCCGACGCGGTCGTCATCGCGCGCGATCTCCACGACGAAGCAGCCGACGATCCCGTCACGGCCGTGCGCGCCGCGGACGACGGCGGGGCGGTGCCCATCGTGCTGCTGACCGACCTCGACGCGCCGACGATCTCCACGCGCGCCGCCGACGACATCGTCGTTCGTCCGCTCGATCCGCGCGCCGTCATCGACCGTCTGCGCGCGCGCCTCCGGCAACACTCGGCGTGGCTCTCGCACGTAGAGCGCAACCGGACGGCACACGCGCTGGTCGTCGACGCGCTGACGCGCGCACGTCCCGGTGACGACGCGGCGACCGTGGCCGCGTTCGTGTGCCGCACCGTCCGCCGCCTGCCCGACACCGGCGCGGTCGCCGTGCTCCAGGTGCTCCCCGACGATCGCCTCGGTCTGCTCGCGGGCGTCGACCGCGCGGGCGCGCCGCTCGCTCCCGACCACGTGCTCGGCCGACGGGAGTCGCGGCAGGTGCTCGATCGCACCGACTCGAGCGCGTGGGCGGGACCGCCGCCCGCGTCGATCGATCCCGACGAGTCCGGCGCGCCCGCCGTCTTCGCACCGATCCGCGCGCACGGCGACGTCGTCGGCGTCCTGGTGCTCGGGACCGCTCGCGACGCGACCCGCCGCGGTCACCTGACGAGGCTCGCGATCGGCACGCAGCTCGCAGCGGTGGCGGGGACGATCCTCGGTCCAGCACTCGCCGCGCGCGCCGAGAGGCATGCGCGCCGCGAGCTGGAGGCCGTCATCGCCGAGCGGGCCTTCCAGGCGGTGTTCCAGCCGGTCGTCGAGCTGGCCGACCGGACGGTCGTCGGGTTCGAGGCGCTGACCCGCTTCGTCGACGGCGGCGACGCCGACGCGCAGTTCGAGCGGGCGCGACGGCTCGGCCTCGGAACCGAGCTCGAGCTCGGGACGCTGCAGCTCGCCGTGGAGCGCAGCGCCCGGCTCCCGGCGGACACGTGGCTGTCGGTGAACGTCTCGCCGACGTTGCTGTGCGGGGACGGCGACGCCGTCGTGTCGTTGCTCGGACGCGTGGAGCGCCCGCTCGTCGTCGAGATCACCGAGCGCGAGCCCGTCGACGACTATGCCCGGCTCCGCGCGTCGGTGCGCGCGCTCGGGCGAGAGGTCCGCATGGCCGTCGACGACGTCGGCTCGGGCTACGCGAGCCTGCGTCACGTGCTGCACCTGCGGCCGGCGTTCGTGAAGCTCGACGCGACCTGGGTGCGGGACATCGACGCCGACGCGGCCCGTCAGGCGCTGGTCGCCGGCCTCGGGTACTTCGGCACGTACACCGGGTGCCGGCTCGTCGCCGAGGGCGTCGAGACCGAGCACGAGGCCGCCGCGCTCGCAGAGCTCGGCGTCGCACTCGCGCAGGGCAACCTGTTCGGCGCATCACGCCGCGTTTAGCAGCGGCGGCGACCGGAGGAGCCCGCAGGAGCGGCGAGCTGTACGAGCGCGACCAGCGAGCAACCTTCGGGCTCGTGTCAACGAGCCCGAAGGAACCAGCCGCGTGGGTCCCATGAGCGCAGTCGCGCGACCTCTTCGGCCGTGACGGGCGGGAGCTCGCGTACCTCGGGCGCGACCTGGAGGTCCCAGCCGCACTGCGCCTTCGCGGCCTGGACGCGCTCGTCGACGGTCCCCTCTCCCGCGGCGACCGCCGTGAGGACGAGCTCGGCACCGTCGACACCGTCGCCGCCGTCGTCGAGCTTCTCGAGGAGCGCGAGATCGGTCGCGAGCGCGCGCACGGTGCGCCCCGGCGACGTCACGTAGCCGCACTCGGGCGGCGTGCGCTGCGGCGTCAGCGTCGCGACGACGACCGACTCCGCGGCGACGCTCGCGACGTCGTTGCCGCCTCCCGACCCCACCAGGAAGGCGCCGCCCGGGATCACCGTCGAGTTGATGTTGCCGAACCGGTCGACCTGCGCGCCGCCGAGACACGCGACGGTCGTCGTCCCCGCGCCGCCCACGAGCGCGCCGAGGACCATCGTCGCGTCGTTGAGCATCGTCGCCGACGGGAAGTTGCGGTGGTTGAGCACGAACGGGTCGGCTGGCGTCGGCACGTACCCCCACAGGCCGATCTCGGCGGTGAGCTCGACGTGCGAACCCGCGGCCCGCGCCTGCTCGACGCCGAGCCACGCGGACAGGTTGGCGACGCCGGCACCCGCGAGGACCGCGTCGGCGTCGAGCGCGAGCACCCGCGTCGCGAGCTGGCGCGCGCCGTGCACCGCGGCGAGCTCCCACCGGTTCGGCGGCGCGTCGAGATCGGGAGCGAAGCACGCCTCGTCGTCGCGCCACGAGTCGGGTTCTGCCTTGCGTCGGAGGGCGCGCACACGATCGGTCCCGAGCCGTGCGACGTACGCGTCGTGCGTCGGCACGTCGAGCACCCACTCGCGGATCCAGGCATCGAAGTCGTCGCCCCGTGACGCCGCGCGCGCGTCGACCCAGAAGTCGTAGTCCTCGCCGTAGCCGTCGACGGGCAGACCGCGGGCGAACAGGCCGCCGGGGTGCGCGCCCATCGGCACCTCGCACACCGCGAGCACACGATGTGCGGGGATCGCGACGAGCGGGGACCACTCGCGGACGGACTCGACGACACGCTCGGCGGTCACGATGACGCCGCGCTTCGCCGCGAGCGCGCCCCAGATCCCCTCGAGCAGCGGCGGGTTCACGACGACGTTGCCCTCACGGTCTGCCAGCGGCGCGTGCACCAGCGCGACATCGGGCTGCAACGGTGCGAGCACACCGACCTCGCCGAACGGCGTGGCGACGCGCGCATAGCCGTCGTTCTCCTCCATCGACGACCCGACGATCGAGCGTGTCGCGATCGCGGGCAGGCCACGCGCCGCCGCCTCGAGCCGTTGCGCGAACGCGAGGAACGACCAGTGCTCGACCTCGACCTCGCCGCTGCGGTACGCGTCCCCGAAGATCCGGTTCGGCGTGAAGTTGGGGAACGAGTCCCCCGAGTAGCCCGTGACGACGCGCCGCACCAGCCCGCCCCGGAACAGCAGCGTCCCGAGGCTCGACAGGCTGAGCATGACGAGCGTGAACCCGGCGTCGCGTCCCCACCACTGCCGGACGACCTCGTAGGTCGCGGCGGTCCACCGCGTGTGCCCGACGACGGGGTGCAGCGCGTCGCCCGCCCGGACGTGCTCGGCGACCGCGTCGCGCAACGACGCGCGCTTGTCGGCCACGCCGGGTTACGCCGAGCCGAGGACCAGGTCCGCGAGCCGCTGCCGCTGGTGCCCCTGGTAGCCGAGCATCACGTCGTTCTGCTTCGCGCGCTTGTAGAAGAAGTGGGCGTCGCAGTCCCACGTGAACCCGACTCCGCCGTGGATCTGGATGTCCTCGCCGGTGATCATCACGGCGGCCTCGCCCGCGAAGCCCTTGCACATCGCGGCCGCGTGCTCGCGCGCCGGATCGTCAACGTCGGACGTCCACGCGGCATAGTGCGTCCCGACCCGTGCGAGCTCGAGCTCGTGCAGCATGTCGACAGCCTTGTGCCGGATCGCCTGGAACGACGCGAGCGGCCGGTCGAACTGCACGCGGTCCTTCGCGTACTGGACCGCCTCCTCGAGCGACTGCTCGCACGAGCCGACGAGCTCGGCGGCGAGCGCGACCGCGGCGTCGTCGACGACACGGTGCCAGATCTCGGTGTGGTCACCCATCGGTCCGATGGGCACCGCGCGACGCTCGTGCAGCTCGAGGCGCGCGGCCTTGCGCGTCGGGTCGAGCGTGGGGACGGGCTGCGCATCGGACAGGCCGTCCAGCAGGAACGAACCGAGACCCGCCTCGGTGCGCGCGACGACGATGGCCCAGTCAGCGGTGTGGCCGTCGAGCACGAGCGGCTTCAGGCCCGTCAGCACCCAGTCCGCGCCCTTGCGACGCGCGCGCGTGCGGACGCGATCGACGGGGTCGCCGTGACCGGTCTCCTCGAGCGCGACCGTGCCGCGCAGCTCGCCCGACGCGAGCTGCGCGAGGAGGTCCGGCGCGCCGAGCCGCCCCGCCGCGAGCGTGGCGAACACGCACGACGAGAAGAACGGGCCGGGCAGCGGCAGGCGACCCATCTCCTCCAACACGACGACCATGTCGACGAGCCCGAGGCCGAGACCGCCGTGCTCCTCGGGCACGAGGAGGCCCGGCCACCCCAGCTGCGCGATCTGCGACCACCAGTCGTCGGTGAAGCCGCGGTCGTCGTCGGCCATCGCGCGCACGTAGCTGCTCGGCGACTCGGCGGCGAGGAACGACCGCACGGAATCCCGGAGCGCGTCCTGATCAGCGGAGAATTGGAAGTCCATGTCTATTGCTCCGCTCCCACTCCACTACTTCCGCTCGCTGCGCTCACTTCATCCGCTCCGTTCGCTCCACATGCTCACTCGACTGCGCTCGCTCGCCTGAAGGTGGGCCGGAGAAACCTGACACGGACGTTAGCCCCGCGCGACGCGCGAACACTAACGTGCGTGTCAGGTTTCTCCCCGACGTTCTGTGAAGCGTGAGCTGCCGAAAATGGACGGTTTCGCTTCCAGAAGGAGCGAGTGAGGCGGTATGGATTTCAGCTACGCATCCGAGGATCTCGCGTTCCGGGACGAGCTGCGGGAGTGGCTCGACGAGCACCTCCCGAAGTTCCTCGCCGACTGGGGCGGCAACGACGATCCGGGGGGCGGGCTCACCGCGGGCATCGAGCGCACGCAGGAGCGTCGGCGCGCGTGGCAGCGAACGCTGAACGAGGGTCGCTGGGCGGCGATCAACTGGCCGAAGGAGTGGGGCGGGCGCGAGGCGACGCCCGTCCAGAACGTCATCTACTCGGAGGAGATGGCGCGCGTGCGCGCGCCCGGCATCTACAACACGAACGGCATCTGGCAGATCGGCCCGATGATCATCGCCTGGGGCACCGAGGAGCAGAAGCAGCGCTGGCTGCCGGGCATCCTCGACGCGAGCGAACACTGGTGCCAGGGGTTCAGCGAGCCCCAGGCGGGCTCCGACCTCGCGAACCTGCGGACCACCGCCGTGCGCGACGGTGACGAGTACGTCGTCAACGGTCAGAAGATCTGGATCTCCACCGCGCACCTCGCCAAGTGGGGGCTGTTCCTGCTGCGCACGGACCCCAAGGCGATCGAGGAGAAGCGCAAGCACGAGGGCATCACCGCGTTCATCGTCGACATGGAGACACCCGGCGTCGAGTGCCGCCCGATCCGCGACATCGTCGGTGACGAGATGTTCAACGAGGTGTTCTTCACCGACGCGCGCATCAGCGCCGACTGCCGGCTGGGCGAGGAGAACCAGGGCTGGCAGGTCGCGATGGGGACGCTCGGACGTGAGCGCGTCGGCACCGCAGGCCTCGCCATCAGCATGGCCGCCGATCTCCGGGCGATGATCTCCGCGGCGCGGTCGGTCAACCCGGACGCGCTGCGCGATCCGGAGATCCGCGAGCGCATCGCGCGTGCCTACACGCAGATCGAGTTCACGAAGCTGCTGAACTACCGCGCGCTGTCGAAGATCCTGAAGGGTCAGAAGAACTGGCCCGAGGTCCCGCTCGCGAAGCTGCAGTGGAGTCACCTCGCGCAGTACCTCGCGGAGCTCGCCGTCGACCTGCTCGGGCCGAGCGGTCTCCTCGCGCGGGGCGGCCCGGACGCCGTCGACGGCGGCACATGGACCCGGCTCTACAGCTTCCAGCGCTACACGTCGATCGGCGCGGGCGCGACCGAGGTGCAGAAGAACATCATCGCCGACCGTGCGTTGATGACCCGCAAGTAGCGAGCAGCGGTTCGAGCGGTTGCGCCTCGGGATCGTCACGCCCGTCCTCACGATGCTGCCGCGCGCGCACGCGCGCTGGGAGGAGACGGCCGGGATCGCCGAGGTCGAGCGCGTCGTGGTCGAGGCGGAGCGACTCGGGTACCACCACGTCACGTGCAGCGAGCACGTCGCGATCCCCCGCGACGTCGCCGAGGTGCGCGGCGCGCGCTACTGGGATCCGCTCGCGACGTTCGGGTACCTCGCCGCGAAGACGTCGACGATCCACCTCGCGACGCACGTGCTGGTGCTCGGGTACCACCACCCGCTCGCGATCGCCAAGCGCTACGGCACGCTCGAGCGCGTCTGCGCGGGCCGGCTGATCCTCGGTGTCGGCGTCGGGTCGCTCGCTGAGGAGTTCGCGCTGCTCGGCGCGCCCTTCGACGACCGCGGCGCCCGTGCCGACGACGCAATGCGCGCGCTGCGGATGTCGCTGCGCGAGAGCGAGCCGGAGTACCACGGTGCGTACTACGACTACGACGGGTTCGTCGTCGACCCGTGCGCGGTGCAGCCCGTCCCGCTGTGGGTCGGCGGGCGGACAGCACGGTCGTTGCGTCGTGCCGTCGAGCTCGGCGACGGCTGGGCCCCGTTCGGGCTCGGGACCGACGTGCTCGCCACGATGCTGGCTCGGACGCGCGACACCGAGGCATGGTCGGCGCGCGAGGCCCCGATCGAGGTGGTGCTCCAGAACGAGCGGCCGCTCGACCCGCTCGCCGAGCCCGACGTCGTGCGCGAGCGCGTCGCCCGCATGCGCGACGTGGGCGCGACGATCCTGAACTGCCGCTTCGTGCACCACTCCGTCGTGCACTATCTCGAGCAGCTCGCCGCGATGGCCGACGTCGCCGCGGACGTCTGAACCGTCGGTGACCTACCCCAGATACTCCAAGGTCTCCTCGCGCGTCGCGGTGCCGTCGTGCACGAGGACGCCGTCGCGCAGCACGACGACGCGCTCGACACGGTCGAGGAACGAGAACTGGTGTGTCGCGACGAGCACGGCCGCTCCGGCCGCCGCCGCGTTCACGAGCAGCTCGACGCACGTGTCCTGACCTTCCGGGTCCAGGCCGACGAACGGCTCGTCGACGAGCAGCACCTCGAACGGCCGGACGAGGCCGATCGCGAGCGAGGTGCGTTGCCGCAGCCCGCGGCTGAAGCGTGACGGGAGCTCGTCGGCACGCTCCGCGATCCCGAGCCGTTCGAGCAGCGCGTCCGCGTGCGCGGGCGCGCCCGTGAGCCCGTGCAGCCGCGCGACGTACTCGAGGTGCTCGGCGACGCTGAGGTCGTCGTAGAGGACGGGTTGGTCCGGCACGAACGACACCGCGGCGCGCGCCGCGAGCGAACCGGCCGGCTCGCCGCACACGTCGAGGTCGCCCTCGGTGGGGTCGAGCAGCCCGCTCGCGAGCCGGAGGAACGTCGACTTGCCGGAGCCGTTGTGCCCGACGAGCGCGACCAGCTCGCCGGCGCCGACGACGAGATCGAGGTCGTGCAGCGCGACGACGTCGCCGTAGTGCTTCGCGACGCCGTACGCGCCGATCGCCGGAACCTCGGGGACCTCGCTCACGCCCGCCTCGTCGCCCAGATCGACGCGAACGCGCCCGCGCCCGCCGCGAGCACCAGTGCGCCGACCGCGGCGCCTGCCGCCGCCCCGACCGTGCTGCCACCGTGTTGCATCGCCTGGCGCGCGGCGAGGACGGGTGCGATGCCTGCGATCGCGATCGCCGGGGGTGTGGCCGTACGGAGCACGAGCCCGATGCTCGCGAACTCGGGGAACGAGATGTCGAGGGCGCCGGGTGCTCGCGCGCCGAGCACGACCGCGACTGCGGCACCGCAGGCGGCCGCGGCCGCCGCGGGAACGACCATGAGGAGCGCGACCGCGAGCGCGTCGAGCGAACGGACGAGCGCGAACGCGACGGCTGCGCCGACCACCGTCCCGAGCACGAGGAGGCAGATGGCAACCGCGAGATGGCGCACCAGCAGCGTGCCGCGCGTGACGGGGACGCGCGCGCCGAGGTCGGGATGGTCGCTCTCCTGCGCGAGCGCCTCGGTCGCGTCCAGGCCCGCGAGGAACAGCGCACCCCCGGCGACGACGATCGACGGCGCCGTACCGGCTGCCGCGCCCGCGCCCGCCGCGCCCGCGACGGCACCGAGGACGAAGAAGCGAGCGACGCGGCCGGCGGGCCAGCGCAGCGCGCCCTGCCACCCGCGCCGCCAGCACGCGTGACCAGGTTCGGTGCGCGCCCGCACACGCAGCCACGGGCGCCGGCGCGGCTGCTCCTGCGCGAGCTGCCGGTGCAGGACGATCACCGTGCGGACGTCCTGCACGGTCGCCGCGAACCGCAGCTGGCCGACGAGGCTCGCGCGCCGCTCGGCCGACTCGATCGACAGCCCGCCGATGACGAGCATCCCCGTGACCGGAACGGCGAGCGCCACGGCGATCCCGACGACGGCGACCGCGTCGAACCGCATCGGCCACAGCGCGAACGACCCGAGCAGGCTGGCTGGCGACGTCGTCGTGCCCACCACGACGTCCACGGCCGTCCACGCGACGAGCGCGATCCCGGCACCGGTCGCGACTGCGGCCGTCACGCGACAACCCGACGCGAGCAACGCCGAGCCCCACACCGCGCCCGCGACGAGCGCGCCGAACACGATCCCGACGATCACCCAGACGGCGAGCGCGCCCGTCAACCGGGGCGCGGCGAGCGCACCTGCGATGCCGCCGGCGGCGGGGCCGACGAGCATCACACCGCGAAGCTGCCGCCACGCCTCGCCGCGCAGCACGGTGCCGCGGTCGACGGGCGCCAGCAGCACGTGCGACACGTCGGCGCCTTCCAGCGCGAGTGGCCCGCCGCGGCTCCCGCTGCGCAGGCCCAGCGCCACTGCAGCCGCGACCGCGAGACCGACCCAGGCCTCGCCGTGCGCGCGGACGGAGTGGAGCGTGCGTGCGTCGACGCGCGCGCCGCCGGCCGCGATGACGAGCCCCGCGATCGCCGCACCGACGACGGCCGCGGTGATGTACGCCTTGTAGAGCGCGTCGACCCAGTCGATCTGTGCGACCCGTCGCCGGCGCCGCGCCCGTCGCAACGCTGTCAGCGAGCGATGTGTCGCGGCACGAGATGTCTGCACGCCGGCGAGCGTACCGGCCCCCGAAGATGCGGCACTCACGTACGCCTTCCGTACGTCAGTGCCGCATCTCTCACGACAGGCGTTCGATGACCGTGGCGTTGGCCTGCCCGCCGCCCTCGCACATCGTCTGGAAGCCGTAACGGCCGCCGGTCGACTCCAGGTGGTTCAGCAACGTCGTCATCAGACGGATGCCACTCGCGCCGAGCGGGTGGCCGATCGCGATCGCGCCGCCGCGCGGGTTGAGCTTCGCGGGATCGGGCGCGAACTCGCGCGCCCACATGAGCGTGATCGCGGCGAACGCCTCGTTGCACTCGATCGCGTCGAAGTCCTCGATCTTCATGCCGCTCCGCTCGAGCAGCTTGCGCGTCACCGGGTTCGGTGCCGAGAGGACGAGCACGGGGTCGTCCGCGAGCACGGCGAAGTGCACGAACCGCGCCCGGATCGGGAGGCCGAGTCGCTCGGCGGTCGCGCGGTCGGCGATGAGCATTGCCGACGCGCCGTCGTTCATCTGCGACGCGTTGCCCGCCGTGATGTCCGGCGCGATCGACGGGTCCCACGTCGCCGCGCTCGGCAGCGCGGCGAGCTTCTCCATCGTGGTGTCACGCCGGATCCCCTCGTCGGACGACAGGACGTCGCCGGTGAGCTCGCCCTGCTCGTCCTTCACGGGGATCGGGAGGATCTCCTTCGCGAAGTGGCCGCTGTCGGTCGACGCGGCGGCGCGCTGGTGGCTCTGCAGCGACCACGCGTCCATCTCCTCGCGGGTGATCCCCCACTTCTCCGCCAGGATCTGCGACACCTCGAACTGCGTGAGCAGCTTGTTGTCGCACGCGGCGAGGAACGACGGGCTGAACGGGCCCGTCCCGCCCTTCGAGTTCGACGCCATCGGCGCGCGCGTCATCGACTCCACACCGCACGCGATCGCGAGGTCGTACGCGCCGGCCATGACACCCTGCGCGACGAAGTGGACGGCCTGCTGCGACGAGCCGCACTGCCGGTCGACGGACGTCGCCGGCACGTGCCACGGCAGCCCGGCCGCGATCCACGCGTTGCGCGTGACGTTCGTGCCCTGCTCACCGGACTGCGTGACGCAACCGCCGACGACGTCGTCGATCGTCGCGGGGTCGACGTCGTTGCGCTCGAGCAGCGTCTTCAGCGTGAAGCCGAGCAGGTCGGTCGGGTGCCAGCCCGCGAGCGCGCCCTTGCGCTTCCCGATCGCGCTGCGAACGGTGTCGACGATGACGGCTTCGCGGACCTGCATGGTTGGCCTCCCCGTGCGCTACCTGACATCGTAGTCAGGTATCTGTGCGGGTCCCGGAGGGCGCGGGAGGACGACCGCGGGAGGACGACATGGCCGACGTACCCGAGCACGATCACGTCATCGACACCGGCAAGAGCAAGCTCACGCTCGAGGAGCTCGGCGCCGTGCAGCCCGGCATGGCGCGCGTGATGCCGGAGATCGGCGTGCGGATCTGGAAGTGCTATTACGCGGGCAAGGCGCACAACAAGCCGCTCGCGCGCTTCCAGCTGAAGGAGGCCGTGAACCTCATGGAGATGGGCGTGCTCCTCCGTCCGAAGTACACGGACAACATGTACAAGTTCATCGAGGAGCAGGTCGAGAAGGTCAAGCAGAGCATCGAGAACGAGGACTGGGACGGGTTCGAGTCCGCGTTCCACGAGATGGTCGACGGCGCGAACGGCTATCACGAGCTCTACGACAAGCCATTCCTCCGCTGGAAGATCCCGGAGTACCCGCCGCCCGATCTCGACATGACGCCGCGCCAGTGACGACGCGGCGCTGAACGCGTCACGCCGACGCCGGCTCGCGCTTGGGTGGACGCCAGAAGACCGCGAGCAGCGCGAGCGCGCCGCCGATGCCCGCGGCCGCCGTCACGACGAAGCCCGTCCAGCCGGTGAGCTCGATACCGGCCGCGTGGTCGACGGACCACTGACCCGCGCCGAGCGCGCCGATCGCGAGCCCGCACACGCAGAGCGTCATCACGTACTCGAACCCCTCGCCCGGCCGGAAGATGAAGAAGCCGTTGCGCAGGTGGTTGATGATCCACGCGACGAGCATCACGCCGACGACGCCCGCGGCAGCGACCGGCGTGATGAGACCGACGACGAGCAGCGCGCCCGCACCGAGCTCGACGAGGCTCGCCATCCACGCGTGCATCCATCCCGGCCGCATGCCGAGGCTCTCGAACCACCGGCCCGTGCCCGCGATCTTCCCGCCCCGGAACACGTGGTTGTAGCCGTGCGCCAGCATCACGATCCCCACCACGACGCGCAGCAGCAGCAGCCCGAGGTTCCAATGATTCGCGTCCACCGGTCCCCTTTCGAGAGCTTGGCCCGGCGACGCTAGCGCGCCGCGCGCGTCACACCGAGTGACGCCGCGCGTGCACCGTGGAGCCGGCGCGACCAGCCCGTTTGCGCGTGACCGAGCCCTGGGTAGCTGCGCGATGCCACGGCGGGCAACGCGGCCCTCGGACGCTCTGGCGACGCCCGACCTCGCCCCACCGGAGGTGATCACGCTCGATCGAGAAGGGGGCCTGACGATGATGCGCAGAGACGACGACTACGGGATCACGGTGACACGTACGCCACCGTTCCGGCGGCGGCGCTACCGCGACGACCGCTCCCGAGACGAGATGCCCGAACCGCAGGAGCGTCCCGGGGCGGGACGCGACGGGCACGCCGCCTGGGAGAGCCGGACGCGCGTCGTCCTCACCCCGATCGCGGCGCCGTCGATCCTCGGGCTGTTCGGGTTCATGGGCGCGACGCTGATGGTCGCGGCGAACATGGCCGGTTGGTACGGCACGAGCACGACGTCACCGCTGTTCCTGTTCCCGTTCGCGCTCACGTTCGGCGGCATCGCGCAGCTCCTCGCCGCGATGTGGTCCTACAAGGCACGCGACGGCCTGGCGACGGCCGTGCACGGGACGTGGGGATCGTTCTGGATCGGATACGGGATCCTGTACGCGTTCGGTGCGGCCGGTGCCTTCGCGATACCGGCGAACAAGTTCCCCGAGCTGGGCTTCTGGTTCATCGTCCTCGCGTCGATCACGTGGGTCGCGGCCGCCGCAGCAGCGTTCGAGAACCTCGGCTTGTTCTCGGTCCTGCTGACGCTCGCGGCCGGCTCGACGCTCGCCGCGATCGGCCTGATGACCGGGACGCTCGGCGTGACGCGCGCCGCGGGTTGGGTGCTCGCGTTCTCCGCGTTCTTCGCGTGGTACACCGCCAGCGCCATGATGCTCGAGGGGATGTTCCGCCGGGTCGTGCTGCCGCTCGGCAAGTGGAAGGTCGCGGCGAACGTGCCCGGCCACACGATGCTCGACCCGATCGAGTACCCGGACGGGATGCCGGGCGTCCGCGCCGGCCAGTAGCACACTCGACCGCGTACACGCCCGCGACGCGAACCGCCGGATGGCGCCAGCCGTCCGGCGGTCGTCGCGCGACGTCGGGCTTGTCGGCCGGCGCCGGGGCGCCGCTCTGGGGGGAAGAGTCGACGGGGTTACGTCTGGCACCCCGACGCGACGGCCGTTGTCGCTTCATCGGCCGGCCGCACGCGGTGTTGAGGCAAACGACCGTGGTCGACCGCCGGTCGGCGACGGCAGTACCCTGACGCCGACGTCAGCATCGTGCGATCCGGGGGAAACGGCATGCGCACCGAAGACCTCGTCCTGGTCAGCGTCGACGACCACGTCGTCGAGCCGCCCGACCTGTTCCGCAACCACCTGCCCGAGAAGTGGCAGGAGTTCGCGCCGAAGAACGTCCACGACGACGAGCGCGACATCGACGTGTGGGTCTACGAGGGCAACGTGATCCCGAACATCGGGTTGAACGCGGTCGCGGGCCGTCCGCCCGAGGAGTACGACATCGAGCCGACGAACTACGGGATGATGCGCGCGGGTTGCTACGACATCCACGAGCGCGTCAAGGACATGAACCGCAACGGCGTCCTCGGCTCCATGTGCTTCCCGAGCTTCGTGCAGTTCTGCGGTCAGCTGTTCAGCAAGTCCAAGGACCCCGACATGGCCTTGAACCTGCTGCGCGCGTACAACGACTGGCACATCGACGAGTGGTGCGGCTCGTACCCGGGCCGGTTCATCCCGCTGTCGATCCCACCCATCTGGGACCCGCAGCTCATGGCCGACGAGGTGCGCCGCGTCGCGAAGAAGGGCTGTCACGCGGTCACGTTCTCCGAGAACCCGCACAAGCTCGGCTGGCCCCACATCTTCGGCGACCACTGGGACCCGTTCTTCGCCGCGTGCGAGGAGGAGGGGACGATCATCTGCCTGCACATCGGGTCGAGCTCGACCATGCTCGAGCTCGCCGAGGGCGCGCCGATCGACATCATGATCACGCTCACGCCGCTCAACACGATGCAGGCGGCGACGGACCTGCTCTGGTCGCAGGTGCTGCGCAAGTTCCCGAACCTGCAGTTCGCGCTGTCCGAGGGCGGGACCGGGTGGATCCCCTACTGGTTGGAGCGGATCGACTACGTGTACCAGCAACACCGGTTCTGGACGCACCAGGACTTCGGCGACAAGCTCCCCAGCCAGGTCGCGCGCGAGCACCTGACGTTCTGCTACATCAGCGATCGGACGGGCGTCGAGAACCGTCACGCGATCGGTGTCGACAACATCACGTGGGAGTGCGACTACCCGCACTCCGACTCGAGCTGGCCGCACTCCCCCGAGTCGCTCACGAAGCAGCTCGCAGGGATTCCGGACGACGAGGTCGCGAAGATGACGCACGAGAACGCGATGCGCATCTTCCGCTACGACCCGTTCGCCCACCGCACGAAGGAGTCGTGCACCGTCGGCGCGCTCCGCGCCGAGGTCGACTGACCCGACGCGTCGCGCTCACCCGACCCGGCGCCGGTGGCGGATGCCGGGCACGAGCCCTGCGCCCGCGAGCACGCGCACGGCGCGTTGCTCGTCGGCGTCGATGACGAGGGCGTCGCCTCGCCGCCGTCCGACGACGAACGTGACCACGCACTCGTCGCACGCGGCGGTGCCCTCCATGACGCACTCGTCGCACGAGATCCGGATCGTCCGCGGGGAAGTGGGTTCGCTCATGTCGTCACCCTCCCACGCGGGTATGACACTGACGGCGCCGACGTCTCCGGAGAGGAGGTGCCGATGACGGCTGTGGACGAGGCCGCCCGCCACGAGGCGGTCCAGCGCTACCGGATCCTCGACACGCCGCCCGACGGCGCTTTCGACCGGATCGTGCGGCTCGCGTCGCGGCTGCTCGACGTCCCGATCGCGATCGTCAGCATCG
>DASRES010000030.1 GCA_035651955.1 Acidimicrobiia bacterium | reverse complement strand
CGCGCGGCGACTACGACGTCACGATCGAGGGCGGCACGTTCCATCTCGCGCACCCGCTTGCGATCTCGCGCGACCAGACCGCCGACATCGACGCGGTGTCCTACCTCGACGTGATCGTGCTCGCGGTCGCCGTGACCGTCGTGGCGGCGGGCGTGCTGCTCATCGGCCGGCGTCTCCGTCGCGCGCGCCGCGTCACCACGTGGACCGGAAGGGAACCGGAAACCGGCCGCTCGTGAGCGGCACGTCCGTCGCGCCCTCGGCAGGATTCGAACCTGCGACACACGGCTCCGGAGGCCGTTGCTCTATCCCCTGAGCTACGAGGGCGGAGCGTGCAGCGTATCTCGCGGCGTTCGCGTCGCCGCCGGGCGCGTCAGGCGGAGTCGCCGCGCTCGGGACCGCGTGTCGCCGCGATCTCGAGCGCGATCGATCGGTTCAACGCCTGCAACGTCGCGCGCGCCGCGGCTTCGATCGCGCTGCTACCCGACGCGAGACCGTGACGCGGCGCGTCGTTCTCGGGACCCGAGAGGCCCGCGGCGACGAGGAAGCCCTCACCCGTGCTCGTCTCGAGCGTGCGCGCCCACGCGGGTTGGTACGCGAGCCCGGGGACGAACGCAGCCAGCGCGTCGAGCGTCGCCTCGACCGACGCGAGCAGGCCGCGGCTCGCGGCCGCGCGCCCGATCGTCCGGCGCCCCTGCAGGGTCAGGTGCACCTCGAGCTCGTCGGTGTCCGGGAAGGTCAGCACCGCGAGCAAGCGGACCCGGTCCTCGTCGGGACCGGATCCCGACCGGCGGTTCACGCGCGCGGTCTCGGTCGGCGCGGTCGCCGGGCCGGGCGCACCCGTCGCACCGGTGGTGGGCCCGGTCGCCGTCGCGGGCTCCGGCGTCGCGCGCGGCGGCTCCGGTGGCGCGGCTGGCGGTGCCGGCGGCGGCGCGGTGTCGCGACGTTCCGACGACGGCGCGGGCGCGGGCTCGGTGCGCGGCGGTGGCGGAGGAGGCGCGGGCGGCTCGGTAGCGCGCGCGCCGGTCGTCGCGACGGGCGGCGGCTCCTCGATGATCGGACCCGTCGCGACCGTCTCCTGCGTTCGCGGCGACTCGGCGCGCACCGCACCGGACACCGTCGGCTCGGTGGTTCCAGCTGCTGTCGCCGCGAGCGACTCCTGCGCGGTCGGCGCGGCGACGTTCGCGCCGGCGGCACCGGCGCGCGGTGGCTGCTCGCGCGTACGCCACCGGACGAGCTCGACCGCGACCGGGCGATCCGAGTGGCGGTACGCGATGCGCGTCGCCTGCAACGGCAACGTCGGCTCCGTGTACTCCTCGCCGACGTGCACCTGGACGAGCAGGACGTCCTCGCGCTCGGTGAACCCGGTCGCCCGCACGCCGGGGAGCTTCCGGAGCTCGAGCTCGAGATCGTCGAGCGTCGTCATCGACGACTCTCCTTCGCCGCGTACAGCCGTTCGTCGGCGAGGCGCACGAGCGTCTCGGTGTCCTCGGCCTCGGCGGGGCACACCGCGAGACCGTACGAGAAACCGGGGATGTCCGCCTCCCCGAGGGCGGTGGTCCCGACGCGCTCGAGCAGCGCGGGCACGTCCTCGGGATCGGTGTTCGGTAGCAGCAACGCGAACTCGTCGCCGCCGATGCGTGCTGCGTTGTCGCCGTAGCGCAGCACGCGGCGCAGCCGGTCGCCGAGCGCGCGCAGCGCCTCGTCGCCCGCGGGATGGCCCAGCGTGTCGTTGAGTCGCTTCAACCCGTCGAGATCGAGCAGCACGAGCGTGAACGGCCAGTTGTACCGGAGGCTGCGCGCGGTCGCCATGTCGAGGAGGCGATCGAAGCTGCGCCGGTCGTACAGCCCGGTGAGCGGGTCGTGCCACGAGTCGTAGCGAAGGAGGTCGAGACGCAATGCGACGGTGCACAGGCTCGTCAGCATCGACGGGTCGAACCGGCGCGGGTCCAGCGGCGGGTCGGTGTAGAGCCCGGGCTCCGCGGTCAGGAGCTCCTGCTCCTCGTCGTCGTCGAGCGGACGGCGACCCGCGCAGAAGACCTGCCGCGCCATGCCGGGCTCCTCGATGACGACCGCGGCGTCGCGCAGCTCGAACTGGCGGACCAGGCCGTCGAGCGCCTTGTAGATCAGCGACAGGCCCGACTCGTTGGTTGCGAGCTCGGCCATCAGCTGGCGGCTGAACTCGGCCATCGCGCCGGCGCCCTCGCCCGACGGCGGCTCGACGTAGTGGAGGTGGCCGTGCTCCTGGGCCGCGGTGGGGAGCAACGCCGCGAGGCCCCGACCGAGCCCACTCCGTCGCGTCACGTCGCCCTCCCCGAGCGCGGCGTTCCGCCACGCTCCGCTGTCTCCTGCCCGGTCCCGCCTCGCTGCGTCACCGCCCGGACGCGTGATGAAACCACCGACCCGTCCGATACCGGAACAATAGCGGGCATCCGGTGCAGGGCCAATCCTCGGTGCTGATCAGGTACCTCGTCGTGCGCACGCCATATGGGATGCTGGACCGAGCCGGGCCGACCGCCGCGACCGTGCGCAGGCACCCGGCGACCACGCTGCGTGATACGTGACGCCCTCACCGACGCCCTGCGCGCCGCGATCGGCGCGGCCGGCCTCCCCGAGCCGGCCGGTGGTGGCGCGCTCGTCGAGCCGGCCCGCCAGCGCGAGTTCGGCGACTGGCAGAGCAACGCGGCGCTGCGCCTTGCCAAGGCGGCCAAGGCGCCCCCGATGGAGGTCGCGGAGCGGATCGGGGCGGCGTTGCGCGCCGCGCCGCCGGCCCACCTCGAGCGGGTCGAGGTCGCGAAGCCGGGGTTCCTCAACCTCTTCCTCGCGCCGACATGGCTCCACGACGTGCTGCGCGACGTCGTCCACGCCGGCGACGAGTACGGGCGGGGCGACGCGCTCGCCGGTCGGCGCGTCAACCTCGAGTTCGTCTCCGCGAACCCGACCGGCCCGCTGCACGCGGGGGCTGGCCGGTGGATCGCGGTCGGCGACGCGATCGCGAACCTCCTCGCGTCGCAGGGCGCGGTCGTGCACCGCGAGTACTACCTGAACGACGCCGGTACGCAGCTGGAGACGTTCGGCGCGTCGCTGTACGCGCGCTACCGGGGCGAGGAGCCGCCCGAGGACGGGTACCGCGGCCACTACCTGATCGAGCTGGCCGAGCGCCTGCGCGCCGAGAAGGGCGACGGCGTGACGGAGGCCGACGCGCGCGAGTGGGGCTACCGCGAGATCGTGCGTGGGCTGCAGGACGACCTCGCGCGCATCGGTGTCCACTTCGACACGTGGTTCTCGGAGCGCGCGCTGCACGAACGGGGCGACGTCGACGACGTGCTGCGCGAGCTCGCCGCGCGCGGGCACACCTACGAGCAGGACGGCGCGACCTGGTTGCGGTCGACGGAGTTCGGCGACCAGCGCGACCGCGTGCTCGTGAAGTCCGACGGCGCGTACACGTACCTGACCGCCGATCTCGCGTACCACCGCGACAAGTTCCGGCGCGGGTGGGAGCACCTCGTCGACATCTGGGGCGCGGACCACCACGGCCAGGTCAAGTCGCTCCAGTCCGGCATCGAGGCGCTCGGGTACCCCGCCGGCGAGCCCGAGATCATCCTCGGGCAGCTCGTCACGCTGATGAGCGGCGGGCAGGTGGTGCGCATCTCGAAGCGCACCGGCAACCTCGTGACGCTCGCGGACATCCTCGACGAGGTCGATCCCGACGTCGCGCGCCTCACCTTCCTGCTCCAGGGGATCGACAGCGCGCAGACGTTCGACCTCGACGTCGTGACGTCGCAGTCGATGGAGAACCCCGTCTACTACGTGCAGTACGCGCACGCGCGCATCGCGTCGATCGGACGGCACGCGGCCGAGGTCGGCGTGACGCGCCGCCCACTCGACGAGGTCGATCTCACGGTGCTGACGCACGAGCGCGAGCTCGATCTGCTCCGCTCGCTGTCGGCGTACCCGGAGACCGTCGCGGAGGCGGCGGCCCTGCGCGCCCCGCACCGGGTGACGACGTGGGTGCGCGAGCTCGCGAGCCGGTTCCACGGCTTCTACCGCGACTGCCGCGTCATCTCCGACGACGTCGCGCTGACGCAGGCGCGGCTCTGGCTCGCGGAGGCGTGCCGCGTCGGCCTCGCGGACGCACTCGCGCTGCTCGGCGTGCACGCGCCCGACGAGATGTCGCGCCTCGACGGCGACGCCGCCGACGACGACGCCGGTCCGTGAGCTCGCCGATCGACCTCGCGCTGTTGCCGCGCAGCGCGACCGTGGCCGGCGGGCGGATGGCGGTCGGCGGGTGCGACCTCGAGCAGCTCGCGGACCGCTTCGGGACGCCGCTCGTCGTCTACGACGAGAGCGAGCTGCGGTCGCGCTGCGGCGAGTACCGCGCCGCGTTCGGGGACGGCAACGTCGCGTTCGCGGGCAAGGCGTTCCTGTGCATCGCGATGGCGCGCCTCGTCGCCGACGAGGGGTTGCATCTCGACGTCGCGACGGGCGGGGAGCTGCACACCGCGACGCGCGCCGGCTTCCCGCCCGAGCGGCTCGTGTTCCACGGCAACAACAAGTCCGAGGACGAGCTGCGCGGCGCGCTCGAAGCCGGCGTCGGCCGCGTCGTCGTCGATTCGTTCGACGAGCTCGACCGGATCGAGGCGCTCGTCGACGACGGCCTGGACGCGCCGGGCGTGCTCGTCCGCGTGACGCCGGGCGTCGAGGCGCACACGCACGAGTACATCGAGACCGGGACCGAGGACTCGAAGTTCGGCTTCGGCGTCGGCGCGGACGTCGCGCTCGACGCAGCGGTCCGCGCCTCCGAGAGCGCCGCGATGCGATTCCTCGGGCTGCACAGCCACATCGGCTCGCAGGTCTGGAACCTGACGTCGTACGCGCGCGCGCTCGACGTCGTCACGAACCTTGCGTCGAGGGTCGGCGAGCGGACGGGCGCGACGGTCGGCGAGCTGAACGTCGGCGGTGGGCTCGGGATCGCGTATCACGCCGGTGACGCCGCTCCGACGATCGGGGAGTTCGCGGCCGCGGTGCGCGACGCGTTCGCGCGTTCGTGCCGCGCGGCGCGCCTCGACCCTGCGCCGCGACTGATGGTCGAGCCGGGGCGCTCGATCGCGGGGCCGGCCGGGCTGACGCTGTACCGCGTCGGCACGATCAAGCACATCCCCGACGTGCGGACGTACGTTGCGGTCGACGGCGGGATGAGCGACAACCCGCGCCCCGTGATGTACGGGGCGCGCTACGAGGCGTTCGTTCCCGCGCGCGCCGAGGCGCCGCGCCCGTTCGTCGCCACCGTCGCGGGCAAGCACTGCGAGCAGGGCGACCTCCTCGTGCGCGACGCCGCGTTGCCCGAGGACGTTGAGGTGGGGGACGTGCTCGCGATCCCGAGCACCGGCGCGTACGGCTACTCGATGGCGTCCAACTACAACCGGTTGCCACGCCCCGCAGTCGTCTTCGTCCGCGACGGCGAGGCGCGCGTCGTCGTCCGGCGCGAGTCGCTCGACGACGTCGTCCGCCTGGACGAGGCCGGGTGACAGACTGGCTGCGATGGCGGTCACGGATTCCATCAAGGTCGGCCTGCTCGGCTGCGGGAACGTCGGGTCTGCGCTCGTCCGTCTCCTGGACGACCACGCAGACCTGATCGAGTCGCGCGCGGGCGTGCGGATCGAGGTGGGACGGGTCGCGGTCCGCAACCTCGCCCGCGAGCGCGACGTGCCGCTCCCCGCAGGGGTCTTCACGCACGACGCCGACGTGGTCGTCGCGGACGACGACGTGGACGTGGTCGTCGAGGTGATGGGCGGGATCGAACCCGCCCGCTCCGTCATCACCGAGGCGATCAAGCGCGGCAAGCCGGTCGTGACCGCGAACAAGGAGCTGCTCGCCAACGTGGGCAAGGAGCTGTTCGAGGCGGCCGAGACGGCCGGCGTCGACCTGCTCTTCGAGGCGTCCGTCGCGGGTGGGATTCCCCTGATGCGTCCGCTGCGCGAGTCGCTCGCGGGTGACCGTATCCGTCGCGTGATGGGGATCGTCAACGGGACGACGAACTACATCCTCACGCGCATGACCGAGGAGGGTTCGTCGTTCCAGGACGCGCTCGCCGAGGCGCAGACGCTCGGGTACGCCGAGCGCGATCCCACGGCGGACGTCGAGGGGTTCGACGCGGCGGCGAAGGCGGCGATCATCGCGAGCATCGCGTTCGGCGCGCGCGTCGTCGCCGGTGACGTGTACCGGGAGGGGATCGCCGAGCTGTCGGGTCACGACATCGCGTCCGCGCACGAGCTCGGATACGTGGTGAAGCTGCTCGCGATCGCGGAGGACCTCGACGGCGACGTCGCCGTGCGCGTCCACCCGACGATGGTGCCCGCGAACCACCCGCTCGCCGCGGTGCGCGACTCGTTCAACGCGTTGTTCATCGAGGGCGACGCGGTCGGCGAGCTGATGCTGTACGGCCGGGGCGCGGGCGGCATGCCGACCGCGTCGGCCGTCCTCGGCGACCTCATCGACGCCGCCAAGAACCTCGTGTCCGGCGGCCGTGGCGCGACGATCGGTCCGTTGTCGCGACGGCGCGTGCGACCGATCGACGAGGTCGAGTCGCAGTTCTACCTGCAGATGGAGGTCGCGGACCGTCCCGGTGTCCTCGCCGCCATCGCGGCCGCGTTCGGCGCGCGGGGCGTGTCGATCAAGTCGATGCAGCAGCGCGGGATCGGTGACGACGCCCGGCTCATCTTCATCACCCACCGGGCCCGCGAAGCGGATCTGCGGTCGACGCTGCACGCCTTGCGCGACGTCGACTCGGTCCACCGGGTCGGCAGCGTGCTGCGCGTGATCGGCGAGGAGGAATGAGCGCGCCCGCGTTCGCGCGCTGGCCCGGGCTGATCGAGGCGTACCGGGCGCACCTGCCCGTCGACGAGACCACGCCGGTCGTCACGCTGCTCGAGGGTGGCACGCCGCTGCTCGACGCGCCGCACCTCTCCGAGCGGGTGAACGCCCGCGTGCTGCTCAAGGTGGAGGGGCTCAACCCGACTGGCTCGTTCAAGGACCGCGGGATGACCGTCGCGATGTCGAAGGCGGTCGAGGACGGCGCGAAGGCGGTCATCTGCGCGTCGACCGGGAACACGAGCGCCTCGGCCGCGGCGTACGCCGCGCGCGCCGGCCTGCTGTGCGCGGTGGTGATCCCCGAGGGCCAGATCGCGCTCGGGAAGCTCGCGCAGGCGCTCGTGCACGGGGCGCGAGTGGTGCCGATCCGCGGCAACTTCGACGCCGCGCTGCGCATCGTCCGCGCGCTGGGGGAGCGCGGCAACGTCACGGTCGTCAACTCGGTGAACCCGAACCGCATCGAGGGGCAGAAGACCGCGGCGTTCGAGATCGTCGACGCGCTCCGCGACGCGCCCGACGTGCACTGCATCCCCGTCGGCAACGCGGGCAACATCACCGCGTACTGGAAGGGCTACCGGGAGTACTACGAGCTCGGCCGCTCGACGCGGCGGCCGCGCATGCTCGGCTGGCAGGCGGTCGGTGCGGCCCCGCTCGTGATCGGCGAGCCGGTCCCGTTCCCCGAGACGATCGCGACCGCGATCCAGATCGGCAACCCGGCGAGCTGGGATGGCGCGGTCGCGGCCCGCGACGAGTCGGGCGGCGCGATCGGCGCGGTGAGCGACGCCGAGATCCTCGCGGCGTACCACCTCCTCGCGTCGAAGGAGGGGTGCTTCGTGGAGCCCGCGTCCGCCGCGTCGGTCGCCGGGCTGCTGCACGCGGCTGACGACGGCATGCTGCGTGACGCGCGCACGATCGTGTGTACGGTGACGGGCCACGGTCTCAAGGATCCCCAGCGTGCGATCGCCGAGGTCGCGGTGGGGGAGGCCGTCGAACCCGACGTCGGCGTCGTCGCCGCGGTGTTGGAGCTGTGACGACTTCCGTCGTGACGGGCGCGTCGGCGGGCATCGGCGCGGCGTTCGCACGCGCGCTCGCGGCACGGGGGGACGATCTCGTCCTCGTCGCGCGTTCGCGCGCACGGCTCGACGACCTCGCGGCCGCACTCATTCGCGACCACGGTGTCGGCGTGGAGGTCCTCCCAGCGGATCTCACGGACGCGGCCGATCTCGCCCGCGTCGAGGCGCGTGTCGGCGACCGTGCGCGACCGGTCGACCTGCTCGTGAACAACGCCGGCTTCGGCACTGCAGGCTCGTTCGACGCGCTGCCGGTCGAGCGCGAGGACGAGGAGGTCCGCCTCAACGTGCTCGCGGTGGTGCGTCTCACGCACGCTGCGCTCGACGGGATGACGACACGCGGCGACGGTGCGATCGTCAACGTGTCGTCCGTCGCGGGCTACCAGCCGAACCCGGGCATGGCGACCTACGGCGCGACGAAGGCGTTCGTCAGCAGCTTCACGCAGGCCGTGCACGAGGAGGTCCGCTCGCGAGGCGTGCACGTGATGCTGGTGTGTCCGGGCTTCACGCGTACCGACTTCCAGGAGCGCGCCGGTGTGGACCAATCGGACGTCCCGGGCTTCGCGTGGATGGAGCCCGACCGGGTCGTCGCCGACGCGCTGCGCGCGCTCGACGCCCGGCGCGCCGTGTGCGTGCCGGGCGCGTTGAACCGGGTCGCGGCCGTGATGTCCGACGTCGCACCGGCCGGTGTCACACGCCGCGTCGCCGGCCTCGTGCTGCGGCGCAGCGCGCGTCACTGAGCCGCCGAGGCGCGGGCCTCGCGTACGATGACCCGGTGAAGTACGTCGTCCTCGTCCCGGACGGTTGCGCCGACGAGCCCCTCGACGAGCTCGACGGCCGCACGCCGCTCGCGGCCGCCGCGATGCCCAACCTCGCGTCGCTCGCGCGCCGCGCCGAGGTCGGGCGCGCGTGCGTGATCCCGCCCGGCATGGCACCCGGCAGCGACGTCGGCAACCTCGCGATCCTCGGCTACGACCCGAGCGAGTTCCACACCGGTCGCGCGCCGATCGAGGCCGCCGCGATGGGCGTCGAGCTGGCACCCGACGAGGTCGCGTACCGGTGCAACCTCGTGACGATCGGCGACGACGGCACGATGGTCGACTTCGCGGCCGGACATCCCACCAACGAGCAGAGCCACGCGATCGTCGACGCGCTCGACCGCGAGCTCGGCGGCGGCCGCGACGGTGTGCGGTTCTTCCCGGGCGTCGAGTACCGCCACCTCGCGGTCCTCCCGAAGGACGCGGCCGACGCCGAGTGCGTCCCCCCGCACGACCTGACGGGGCGCGCCGCGACGCTCCCGACGGGGCCGGCGGCCGCACGGCTCGTCGCGCTGATGGACGCGTCGCGCGACATCGTGACCGCGGTCGCGCGCGACGTCGGTTCCCGCGCGAACCAGATCTGGTTGTGGGGCCAGGGCGTGCGCCCGACGCTGCCGCGCTTCGCCGACCGGTTCCGCGTCGAGGGGCGGCTCAGCTCGGCGGTCGATCTCGTGCGCGGCCTCGGCGTGCTCGCCGACGTCGAGGTCGTCGACGTCGCGGGCGCGACCGCGGGGTTCGACAACGACTACGCCGCGCAGCGCGACGCGTGCCTCGCGAGCCTGGACGACCGCGACCTCTTCCTCCTCCACGTCGAGGCGACCGACGAGGCGGGGCACCAGGGCGACGTGCGCGAGAAGGTCGCCGCGCTCGAGGCGTGGGACCGCGACATCGTCGGCCCGCTCGCCGACGCGCTCCCCGCCCTCGGCGCGCACCGGATCATGCTCCTCCCCGACCACGCGACGCCGTGCGCGCGCCGCACCCACACCGCGGAACCCGTGCCCTATCTGCTCTACGACTCCGAGCGCGCTGCCCGCGGCGGCACGTACACGGAAGCCGCGACCGCTGGCTGCCCCGTCGTCGCGGCGCACGAGCTGATGGGACGCCTCGTCGCGCGCTGATCCCGTCCCGTGACCCGCGCGAGCACGCGGGTAGCGTGGGAACCACCCTGTGACGTCTCCTCGTGTCGTCGTCCTCGTCGACGGCGAGCACCACCCGTCGGTCGTGCGTGCCGCGGTCGACGACCTCCGCTCGCGTGGCGTCACCGTGGTCGGTGCCGCGATGCTCGGCGGCGGCGAGAAGCTCGCTCCCGGCGACGTCCCCGACCTCGGCGTGGCCGTCGTCGACGGCTCCGGTCCGCTCGACGCGCTCACGCGCGCGCTCGACCGGTTCGACGCGTCGATCGTCGTCGACCTGTCGGACGATCCGGTGCTCGACGCGCGGACGCGCGCGCTGCTCGCCGCGCACGCGCTCGCGCGTGGCCTCACGTACCGCGGCGCGGATGTCGAGGTGACGCCGCCGCCCCGCCCGCGACTGTGCAAGAAGCCGAGCATCGCGGTCGTGGGGACGGGGAAGCGGACCGGCAAGACGGCCGTCGCACAGGCGCTCGCACGCGCGCTCCGCACCGCGGGGACGGAACCCGTGATCGTCACCATGGCGCGCGGAGGTCCGCCGCGGCCCGAGCTCGTTGACCCGCGCGAGACCGATCTCACGCTGGCGGCACTGCTGCGGCGCGCCGCGTCCGGTCAGCACGCGGCGAGCGATCATCTCGAGGACGCGCTCGCCGCTGGCGTCGCCGCGATCGGCACACGTCGGTGCGGCGGCGGGGTCGCGGGCACGCCCGCGTTCGACGAGTTCGCGGCGGGCGTCGCGCTCGCGAACCAACGTCGGGAAGGGCTCGTCGTGCTCGAAGGCTCCGGGCGCGCGATCCCGCCCGTCCACGCCGACGTGACCGTGTGCGTCGTTCCGGCCGGCGCCGATCCCGACCTCGTCACCGGCCACGTCGGTGTGGTCGCACTGTTGCTGAGCGATGTGGTGCTCGTTACACTTGGCGCCGAGCCCGGCAGGGCGGGGCTCGTCCCGTCGCAGCGCGCAACCCCGTCGCGAGCGCGGGAGTTGGAATCCCGTGTGCGAGCGGTGGTTCCCGGGGTCCCGGTCGTGACCGGCAGCCTCCGGCCCGTCCCCCTCGAACCCCTCGCCGCACGCAACGTCTTCCTGGCCACCACGGCGCCCGATGGCGCGATGCCGTCGATCGCACGGCAGCTCGAGCGCGACGCAGGCGCGGTGGTCGTCGGCTGGACCACCAACCTGGGAAACCGGGACCGCCTCCGAGGTGACCTGGTGGACCTCCGAGGAGCGGACGTTCTCGTGACCGAGATCAAGGGCGCGGGCGTCGACACGGCGGCGAGGCTCGCGGCGGAACGAGGCATGGACGTGGTCTTCCTGCGACACGACGTCGACCTGCACGGCGAGTCGATCGCGACGCGCGCACGCGCGCTCGCCGATCTCGCGACGCAGCGGTTCGAGTCGGGGGACGCGCGACGGTGACGCAGCCGCGGCACATCGTCATCACCGACGAGGCGCACCACCTGCCGTACTCGAAGGGGCTCACGGCGGGCTCGATCATGGCGACCGGGCTCGCACCCGCGCGCGCGTTCCACGTCGCGGAGCGCGTGGAGGACCGGCTGCACGAGGAAGGCGTCACCGAGCTGACGCAGGCCGAGCTGCAACGATTCGTCGCGCGCGTGCTGGCCGACGAGGTCGGGGAGCGGTACGCGACCTCCTACGAGAAGTGGCGGCGGGTGAAGGACGTCGACCGGCCGATCGTGATCCTCATCGGCGGCGCGCCCGGGGTCGGGAAGTCCACCATCGCGACCCAGCTCGCGGCGCGGCTCGGGATCACGCGCGTCATCCCGACGGACGCGGTCCGCGAGGTGATGCGGGCGATGTTGAGCGACGAGCTCCTCCCTGCCCTCCACGCCTCGTCGTTCGAAGCGGGCCGACTCGTGCTCAAGCCGCTGCCGCGGAACGCCGATCCGGTCGTCATCGGGTACCGCGAGCAGGTCGCGGCCGTCGCGGTTGGCATCAAGGCGCTCGTCCGGCGCGCGATCATGGAGGGGACCGACCTCGTCCTCGAGGGCGCGCACATCGTCCCGGGATTCCTCGACCTCGACGAGCTCGGGGGTGCGGTCGTCGTCCCCCTCCTCGTCACCGTCGACGACGAGGAGCTCCACCGTTCGCACCTCGTGCGACGGGCGAACGAGTCCCGTGGTCGCCCCATGGACCGATACCTCGACTACTTCGAACCGATCCGCACGATCCAGCGGTACGTGAAGTCGCTCGCGCTGGAGCACGGCACCCCGGTCGTGCCGTCCTACAACCTCGACGCGACGCTCGCCCAGGTCGTCGAGATCGTGTTGACACGGGTCGTCGCCACCGTTCCGTCCCCCGAGCCGTTCCCCCAACCCGTTTCCTGAGGAGCCACCGAGATGACCGAGCAGCAGCTCGAGCGTTCCATGCTCGACGGCAAGGATCGCGAGGAGTTGCACGCGATCGCGGGCGCCATGGGCGTCCGCGGCGTGACCCGCATGCGCAAGGCCGACCTCGTCGAGGCGATCCTCGCGGCAGCCGGTGCGAACGGCGACGCCGCGAGCGCCGCGAACGCGAGCGCGAACGGTGATGCCGCGGCGAAGCCCAAGCGCGTCCGCAGCCGGAAGGCGCCCGCCGACGACCCGATCGCCGCGCTCGCGGCCGAGGAGGACGCGCTCGCGGCGGCGTCGGGTCCCACGGACGAGACCGAGGTCGCACCCCGCCCGGTCGCCGGCCGCCGCCCGTCGCAGGGCGCATCGGCGCCTGCCGCCGACGACGCCGGCGCGACCGCACCAGCCGCGCCGACGGACGCACCGGCATCGAACGGCGCCGCCCCGGCCAACGGCGCGACCGCGACCGAGCCCGGCGCGGCGCCCGAGTCGCGCGGTGACGACGACGACCGCGATCCCGGGTCCGCGGACACGTCGACGATGCCGCGTCCGGACACCCGTCCCGACAGCCGCGGCGACGCCCGCGTCGACACCGACGACGAACGCCAGTCGTACGGGGAGGGGAACCGCCGGCGTCGGCGGCGACGGGGCCGCGACCGCGACCGGCAGTACGAGCCGCGTGCCGACGAGCCGGTCGGCGAGCCCGTCGAGGTCCAGGGTCTGCTCGACCTCCGCGACGAGGGCTACGGCTTCCTCCGCACGACGAGCTACCTGCCGGGTTCGAAGGACGTGTACGTCTCTGCCTCCCAGGTGCGACGGTTCGCGCTGCGCAAGGGCGACTTCGTGCGTGGCGCGACGCGCCCACCGGCCAGCAACGAGAAGTACCCCGCGCTGCTCCGCGTCGACGAGATCAACGGCCTCACGCCCGACGACGCGCGTGCACGTCCGCGCTTCGAGGACCTGACACCGCTGTTCCCCGACTCGAAGCTGCGACTCGAGCTGCGCGACGAGCCGAACAACATGACCGGTCGCATCGTGGACCTGATCGCGCCGGTCGGGAAGGGCCAGCGCGGCCTCATCGTGTCGCCGCCGAAGGCCGGCAAGACGACGATCCTGAAGCAGCTCGTGTACGCGATCGAGCGGAACAACCCCGAGGTGCACCTCATGGTGCTGCTCGTCGACGAGCGCCCCGAAGAGGTGACGGACATGCGACGTCACGTCGTCAAGGGCGAGGTCGTCGCGAGCACGTTCGACCGTCCGTCCGAGGAGCACACCCAGGTGTCCGAGCTGACGATCGAGCGCGCGAAGCGTCTCGTCGAGCTCGGTCAGGACGTCGTGATCGTGCTCGACGGCATCACCCGTCTCGCACGCGCGTACAACCTCGCGCAGCCGGCCTCCGGGCGGATCCTCTCCGGTGGTGTCGACTCGACCGCGCTCTACCCGCCGAAGCGGTTCTTCGGCGCGGCCCGCAACATCGAGGAGGGCGGCTCGCTCACGATCGTCGCGACCGCGCTCATCGAGACCGGCAGCCGGATGGACGAGGTGATCTTCGAGGAGTTCAAGGGCACCGGCAACATGGAGCTGCGCCTCGACCGCCGGCTCGCCGAGCGGCGCATCTACCCGGCGATCGACGTCGAGGCCTCGAGCACGCGCCACGAGGAGCTGCTGTTCGACCGGAACCAGCTCCAGCAGGTGTGGAAGCTCCGCCGGGTGCTCAACGCGCTCGAGGGCGGTGCCGGCCTCGAGCTGCTCATCGACAAGATCCGCACGACGAAGAGCAACGACGAGTTCCTCGCCGAGATCGCGAAGGCTCCTACCCCAGGGGGGTAGGAGCCTTCGATGCTGTCTCGC
>DASRES010000029.1 GCA_035651955.1 Acidimicrobiia bacterium | reverse complement strand
GATCGCGGAGTTGGAGAAGCCGCGCTCGTCGCGCAGGAACGTGTTCGTCAGCTGCGCGGACGGCGCGGAGAACACGCTCGTGAGGAACGCGAGCGCGGCGAGCGCGACGAACCGCGGACCGTACGCGCGGTCCACGACCTGCGAGGCGCGCCCGCGGATCCCGCGGGCCGTCAGCTCGTGGAACCGGCGCGTCTCGGGGAGCGAGCGCATCAGCGCGGGAAGGAGCAGGATCGACCCCGCGCTCACTGCGAACAGGATCCGCCACGCCTCGCTACCGGCGTCCGCGATCGGCAGCAGCACGACCGAGACCGCGTACCCGGCGCCCGCGGACAACCCGACCATCATCGCGGCGAAAGCGCGCGCACCGTCCGGCGCGTCCTCGACCGCCGCGATGCCGGCGATGATGACGATCGCATTGACGAACGCGCGTGTGAACAGCTGCGTACCGGTGAAGACGGCGAGATTCGGCGCGACGGCAGCCAGCCCGTTGGACAGGCAGAGCCCGCAGAACGCGACCGCGAGGAGCTGCCGTCTCCCGCGACGGTCCGCCGCCGCGCCCACGACGAGCGCGACGAGCGCGCCACCGCGCGTGATCGCGAGCGAGTTGCCGAGTGCCGGCGTCCCGACGTGGAACGACTGCCGGATCGGGTCGCCGACCTGACCGAACAGCGCGCCTGCGTACGACGCGAGCGCGCCGAACGCGCAGACGGCGGCGAGGAGGTGGATCTGGGCGTCGTCGAACGCGACGGCGGGCAGGAACGTCGGCGTGCCGGGCGGGGGCGGAGGCGCCTCGCCGTGGTTGGCCGCCTCGAGCGTCGCGGCCGCGTGACGCACCAGGCGGCGGAGCACGAACACGACGACCGGGCCGAAGAACCACTGGAAGAACGGCACGTGCAGCGCGCTCGTCGCGACGAGCGTGACCCGTGACGCGCCCGGAGCGTCGTCCGCGACGTCGACCCGCAGCGTGGCGGAGCGGGTCGTGTCGTGGGGGAGCGGCCCCGTGAACGATCCGTCGCCCTGCTCCTGCAGGTGCATGACGTCGACGACGAGCGCGCGCGTCCGCGCCGGCGGCGCGTCCAGTCGGAGCAGCAGGCGCCGGCGCACGTGCGGCATGCTACGTGGCCTCTCTCGCGCCGCCGACGGCGCGACCGACGCCCCGAGCGACTCGAAAGGACGACGCGATGGCTCGACTCGAGGTCGGCGACAAGGCCCCCGACTTCGCGCTCACCGATCAGCACGGCAAGAAGGTGAAGCTGAAGGACCGGCGCGGCCGGAAGACCGTCGTGTACTTCTACCCGAAGGCGAACACGAGCGGTTGCACGGCGCAGTCGTGCGCGCTGCGTGACGCGGAGCCCGACCTGTCGAAGCTCGGTGCCGACGTCATCGGCATCAGCCCGGACGCGCCGGCCGCGCAGCTGAAGTTCGACGAGAAGTACGACCTCGGGTTCCCGCTCCTCGCCGACGAGGACCACGCGGTCGCCGACGCGTGGGGGACGTGGGGCGAGAAGTCGATGTACGGCAAGAAGTACATGGGGATCGTGCGCTCCGCCTTCGTCGTGGACGAGAAGGGCAAGATCGCGGCCGCCTTCTACAAGGTCAGCCCGAAGGACACCGTCCCCAAGGTCCTCTCCGTTCTGTGAAGGCTCATGCACACAGTGTGTGGATGAGGCTTCCGAAAACGGAGGGGTGCTACGCGCCGATCGCGTGGAAGCCGCCGTCGACGTGCACCATCTCGCCCGTCGTCGCGGGGAACCAGTCCGACAGCAGCGCGACGCACGCGCGCGCGACGGGCGTGGGGTCGCGCAGGTCCCACCCGAGCGGGGCGCGCTCCGACCACACCTCCTCGAATCGGTCGAAGCCCGGGATGCTCTTCGCGGCCATCGTCCGGACGGGACCGGCGGCCACGAGGTTGACCCGCACGCGGCGCGGCCCGAGGTCGCGGGCGAGATATCGCGCGGTCGACTCGAGCGCGGCCTTGGCGACCCCCATCCAGTCGTAGACGGGCCATGCCTGCCGCGCGTCGAAGTCGAGGCCGACGACCGACCCGCCGCCGTCCATCAACGGCAGCGCGGCGCGCGTCAGGCCCGCGAGCGAGTACGCGGAGATCTGCATCGCGACCGCGACGTCGTCCCACGGCGCGTCGACGAACCCGCCGCCCAGGCAGGTCTCCGGGGCGAAGGCGATCGCGTGCAGCACGCCGTCGAGCCGCCCGCCCACCCGTTCCGCGAGCGCGCCGAGGTCCGACGGGCTGGTGACGTCGAGCTCGACGAGGTCCGCCTCGCTCGGCAGGCGCCGTGCGGTGCGCTCGGTCAGCCGCATCTGACGCCCGAACGACGTCAACACGACCTCCGCGCCCTCTTCCTGGGCGAGCTTCGCGACCCCGAACGCGAGCGACGCGTCCGTCAGCACGCCGGTGACGAGGATCCGCTTCCCCTCGAGCAGCACGTTGCCCTCCTGCCTCTCGGCGTCACAGCGGCGAGTTCGAGTGCGCGCGCGGCATCGCGTGCTCGCGCTTGGTCGCGAGCCGGTCGAGCGCGGCGGCGAGCGCGCGTCGCGTGTCGGCCGGGTCGACGACCTCGTCCACGAACCCGCGCTCCGCCGCGACGTACGGGTTCGAGAAGCGGTCCTCGTAGTCGCGCTCGAGCGCGACCTGCTGCTCGCGACGCGCGTCCTCGTCGTCGACCGCGGCCAGCTTCCGCCCGTGCAGGATCTGCACCGCACCGGGCGCGCCCATCACCGCGATCTCCGCGCACGGCCACGCGACGCACCAGTCGCTGCCGAGCCGCTTCGAGTCCATGACGATGTACGCGCCGCCGTACGCCTTGCGCACGACGACGCACAGCCGCGGCACCGTCGCCGCCGCGTACGCGTGCACGAGCTCCGCACCGTGGCGGATCATGCCGCGCCACTCGAGGTCCTTCCCGGGCTCGAAGCCCGGCGTGTCGACGAACGTCACGAGCGGCAGGTTGAACGCGTCGCACCACTGCACGAAGCGCGCCGCCTTGCGCGACGCCTCGATGTCGATCGTCCCGGCGCGCTGACGAGGCTGGTTCGCGACGACGCCGACGGGCCGGCCGTCGAGGCGGGCGAGACCGGTCGTCAGGTTCGGTGCGTACGCGGCGCGCAGCTCGAAGAACGACGTCGCGTCGACGATGTCCTCGATGACGACGCGCATGTCGTACGAGGCGTTGGCGCGGTCGGGGACGGCCGCCGCGGCCCGGGCGCAGTCACGGTCGACCGGATCGTCGGACGCGTACCACGGCGGGTCCTCGAGGTGGTTCGACGGCAGGTAGTCGAGCAGGTGCGCGACCGCGGCGTCGGCGTGCGCCTCGTCCTCGACGACGAACGTCGTCACGCCCGTGCGCCGGTCGTGCGTCGGCGCACCGCCGAGCGCGACCCGCGAGACGTCGATCCCCGTGAACTCGGCGACGGAGTCCGGCCCGCTCACGTACGCGAACCCGTTCGTGGTCATCACGACGTGGTCGACCAGCCCGAGCAGGAGCGCGGGGCCGGACACGCACGCGCCGACGACGACGAGCACGGTCGGCACCACGCCCGACGCGTCCGCGAACGCACGCGCGAGTCGTCCCCACGCGTGCAGCCCCACGACGCCTTCGCCGAGCTCCGCGCCGGAGGTGTCGAGCACGCCGACCACGGGGAACCCGAGGTCCGTCGCGAGGCGGACGAGCCGCTCGGCCGCGTCACCGCCGGCCTCGCCGATCGCGCCGTGGTGCCGGCCGCCCGCGATGCGGAACCAGCCGACGCGCCGCCCGTCGACCTCGCGGATCGTCGCGGTGACGGCGTTGCTGCGATGTCCCGCGATCGGGACCGCGGTCACGCGGGCACGAACACGAGCGAGACGTTGTGCCCGCCGAACGCGAACGAGTTCGACACGACGGGCGCCGCGCCGACCTGGCGCGGCGAGCCCGCGACGACGTCGACGTCGCAGTCGTCGCCGCGCTGCTCGTGGTTCGCGGTGGGAGGCACGACGCCGTCGCGGATCGCGAGGATCGACGCGATCCCCTCGATCGCGCCGGCGGCCCCGATCGTGTGCCCCGTCACGCCCTTGACCGACGTGACGGGCGGCGAGTGGTCGCCGAACACCTTGCGGACCGCCTCGGCCTCGGCGGCGTCGTTCAGCGGTGTCGACGTTCCGTGCGCGTTCACGTGGCCGATGTCCGACGCCGAGAGCCCGGCGTCGTCGAGCGCGAGCTGCATGCACGCGGCCGCGCCGGAACCGCCCGGTGCCGGCGCCGTGATGTGGTGGGCGTCGTCGTTGCGGCCGTAGCCGGCGACCTCCGCGTAGACCCGCGCGCCGCGCGCGAGCGCGCGGTCGAGGCGCTCGAGCACGACGAAGCCACCGCCCTCACCCATGACGAAGCCGTCGCGCGCGGCGTCGAACGGGCGCGACGCGTGCGCGGGATCGTCGTTGCGCCCGCTGAGCGCACCCATGCGGGCGAACGCGGCGACCGTGATGAGCGTGATGGCGGCTTCGCTCCCGCCGCCGACGACGAGGTCGGCGCTGCCGTCGCGGATCAGGCGCGCGGCCTCGCCGATGCCGTGCGCGCCCGCGGTGCACGCGGTCGCGACGCAGACGTTCACACCGGTCCACCCGAAGCGGATCGCGATCTCCCCCGCGGTGCGGTTCGCCATCATCATCGGGACCAGGAACGGGCTGATGCGCGCCGGCCCCTTCTCGATGTAGGTGCGCACCTGCTCCTCGAGGGTCGCGATCCCGCCGACGCCGGTGCCCGCGACGACGGCACAGCGCGCGGGGTCGTACTGGAGGTCGCCCGCGTCCGCGACCGCGTCGGCGGCCGCCGCGACACCGAGCTGGGTGACGCGGTCGAAGCGACGGGCCTCCTTCGCGCCGAAGTACGAGTCCGGGTCGAAGTCGCGGACCTCGCACGCGAAGCGGACGGGGAGATCGGACGCGTCGAAGCGCGCGATCGGCGCGGCCGCGGAACGCCCCTCGAGCAGCTGCGACCAGAACGACTCGACGTCGTTGCCGGCCGGGGACTTCACGCCGATCCCCGTGACCGCGACGCGGGGCCGACCGCGGTGGTCGAGCATCTCGGCACTCATCGTTCCAGCATCCCTTCGCTCGCGCTGGCGGAGCGCTACGCCGACGCGCCCGCCTTGTTCATGACCAGCGTGACGGCCTGTCCGACGGTCGTCACGCCCTCCAGGTCCTCCTCGGGGACGGTGATGTCGAACCGCTCCTCGAGCCCCATGACGAGCTCCACCAGGTCGAGGCTGTCGGCGTCGAGGTCCTCCTTGAAGCGCGCCTCCTCGGTGACCTGGTCGGGCTCGACGCTGAGCACCTCGACCGCCACCTCGCGGATGGCCTCGAGCACCTCGGGACGTTCCATCGGGGGTCTCTCCTCCTGGTCGGGGTCTTCCTGTGCAGAAGGCCCAGGCACACGCCTGAGCCTTCCCGAAACGGTTCGATCGCGACCGTCTAGTGGCCCATCGCCAGCCCGCCGTCGACGGGAACCACCGCGCCGGTGACGTAGCCGGCCGCCTCGCTGCAGAGGAACGCGACCACGGCGGCGCACTCCTCGGTCGTGCCCAGCCGTCCGAGCGGGACGGCTCCCTCGGCCCACGCCCGCCAGTCGTCGGGCATGGCGTCGGTCATCGCCGTCACGATAGGCCCGGGCGCGACGACGTTGCAGCAGATCCCACGGGGCGCGAGCTCGCGCGCGACGGAGCGCGTCAGGCCGACGAGCCCGGCCTTGGCCGCGGAGTAGTTCGCCTGCCCGGGCGCGCCCGTCTGCCCGCTCGCCGACGACACGTTCACGATGCGTCCGTAGCGGGCCTTCATCATGTGACGGGTCGCGCGCCGTGTGGTGTGGAACGCACCCGTGAGGTTCGTCTGCAGGACGACGTCCCATTGCTCGTCGGTCATGCGCGCCACGAGCCCGTCGCGGGTGACGCCCGCGTTGTTGACGAGGATCTCGACGGGGGACCAGGTGCCCTCGATCTCGGTGAACGCGGCGTCGACGGACGCGGCGTCGGCGACGTCGGCCCGCACGGCGAGCGCGCTCGCGCCGGTCTCCTCGATCGCGCGCTGCGTCTCCTTCGCGCCGGCGTCGTCGGTGGAGTAGCAGAACGCGACGCGGTGACCTTGACGCGCGAGCGCGACTGCGACGGCGCGCCCGATGCCGCGCGACGCACCGGTCACGAACGCGGTGCGAGGCGTCTCCGCGGTCGTTCCCGCGGTCATGCCTCGTCCCAGCGCATCAGCGCGCTCGCCCATGTCATGCCGGCACCGAACCCGGAGACGAGCACGACGTCGCCGGCCTTGATGCGGTGGTCGTCGACGGCTTCTGCGAGCGCGAGCGGCACCGAGGCGGCAGACGTGTTCCCGTAGCGGTCGATGTTCACCACGGTGCGGTCCATCGGGATCCCGAGCTTCTTGCACGCGCTGTCGATGATGCGGACGTTCGCCTGGTGGGGGACGAACCAGTCGACGTCGGCCGCGGTCATGCCACCGCGCGCAAGCGTGGCGTTCGCGGAATCGACCACGCAGCGGACCGCGCGCCGGAACACTTCTTGGCCCGCCATCTTCAGGTAGTGCTCGCGGGCGTTGACCGTCTCGATGCTCGCGGGACGGCGGCTCCCTCCGGCGGGGACGCCGAGCAGCGGCGCGGCGGAGCCGTCGCAACCGAGGTCCCACGCGAGGAGTCCGACGTCGTCGCGCGGCGCACGCGACACGACCACCGCGGCGGCGGCGTCGCCGAAGAGGATGCAGGTGCCCCGGTCCTCGGGGTCGGTGACCCGGCTCAAGGTGTCCGCCCCGACGACGAGCACGTGCTCGAGGTTGCCGGCGGTCAGCATCGAGGAACCGACGACGAGCGCGTAGACGAACCCCGCGCATCCCGCACCGAGGTCGAACGACCCGCAGCGCAGGCCGAGCCCGTCGCCGAGGAACGAGCCGACGTGGGGGATCGGCTGGTCGGGTGTCGCGGTCGCGACGACGAGGAGCTCCACGTCGTCCGGCGTGAGCCCCGCGTCCTTGAGCGCGGCCGCGGACGCGGCGATGCCGAGCGTCGAGGTCGTCTCGTCGGCGGCGGCGATCCTGCGCTCGCGGATGCCCGTCCGCTCGACGATCCACGTGTCCGACGTGTCGACGAGCTGCTCGAGCTCCTGGTTGGTGAGGCGGCGTGACGGCGTCGCCGTGCCGATGCCCGTGATGGCGGCCGCCATCACGCGAGCCGCAGCCACGCGACGGGCTGGCCCTCGCGGAGCCGCTGGCCGGGCGCGGCGAGCATCCCCATCATGAAGCCGCGGAACGGGCTGCACACGTCGACCTGCGTGCCCGGGCCCTCGATGACACCGATGGCCTGACCCTCGTCGACGAGCTCGCCCTCGCAGGTGACGGTCTCGGGGTCGAGCGGGCGGAACACGCCGACCGCGGGCGCGACGATCATGCGCTCCGGGACGAGCAGGCGCTCACCTTGGACGAGGACGGCTTCCATCAGGTCACTCCTGGGCCAACGTGTCGAGGTCGGCGGGCGTGGCGACACCCACGACCGGAAGGTCGGGAACGGTTCGCTTCGCGAGGGCGGCGAGCATCGAGCCGTGCCCGACCTCGAGCAGCGCGGTCGCGCCCAGTGACGCGATCGTCTCCTGGGACTCGCGCCAGCGGACCGGGACGGAGACGTGCGACGCGAGACGGGCGCGCCAGCCATGACCGTCGGTGTACCCGCGCGCGTCTGCGTTCGACACGACCGGTGTCGTCGTGTCACGCAGGTCGACGTCGCGCAGCGTGTCGGTCAGCGCGTCGGTCGCGTCCTGCATCAACGGCGTGTGGAACGCGCCGCCGACGTTGAGCGGGGTGACACGGCGGATCCCGAGCGTCTTGGCGCGTGCGCTCCCGGCCTCCACGCCGTCCGGGCTTCCCGCGATGACGACCTGCCCCGGCGCGTTGTCGTTCGCGACCCAGCATGCGTCGGGGGCCGCGCTGCACGCGTCGTCCGCCTGCTCCGGTGTGGCGCCGAGCAGCGCGGCCATGCGACCCGGGTGACGGTCCGCCGCCTGCTGGGTGAGCTCCGCACGGCGCGCCGCGAACTGCACGCCGTCCTCGAGCGGGAGAGCGCCCGACGCGATGAGCGCGGTGACCTGCCCGAGCGAGTGGCCTGCGAACGCGACCGCGTCGGTCACGTGCTCGCGCGCGGCTTCCCACACGACGAGCGACGTGAGCAGCACCGCGAGCTGCGCTTCCCGCGTCCGGGTGAGCGCGTCGGCGGGCGCGTCGGTGACGAGGTGCGCGAGCGGCTCGCCGAGTGCTTTCTCCGCCCGCTCGACGAGCGCCCAGGCCGGGTGGTCGCGCCACGCCGCGGCCATGCCCGGGGCCTGCGTGCCCTGGCCGGGGAAGACGACGGCGGGTCGTGTGAGCGCGCGTTCCAAGAGAGAGTGCCTTTCCGGGGATCCGAGAGGTCCGACCCCGCCGGACCGTGCAGCGTTACACGGAGTACCCGGTTACCGGTCAGTACGACGAAAACTTCTCGTTTCGATCGCGCGAACTGTCGTTACCGACGAGTAGGGCGTGCACGCGGCCACACTGTCGGGATGGTCGACGTCCCCGACGATCCCGTCGCGCTGCTCCCGCATCGCCCGCCGTTCCGCTTCGTCGACGCGGTCGTGTCGCTCGAACCCGGGTCGGGCGTCGAGGCGCGCTACCGCGTGACGGGCGACGAGCCGTTCCTCGCCGGGCACTTCCCCGGGAACCCGATCTTCCCGGGCGTGCTGCAGCTCGAGGCGCTCGCGCAGGCGGGCGCGATCGCGTTGCTGTCGGACGAGC
>DASRES010000028.1 GCA_035651955.1 Acidimicrobiia bacterium | reverse complement strand
GAACCGCTCGTCGTCGATCCACTCCGGGCGCTCCACGGCGCGGCACAGGTCGGGCCAGTGACGCTCGCCCTCGAGGCCGATCAGCCAGAACCACCGGCCGTCGCGGTCGCGGTAGCTGTTGATCACCGGGTTGCCCATCGTCTCGCGCGTCGCGACGCCGATGCCGACGCCGAACCGCAGCGCGGTGTTCACGTCGAACCCGATCGTGTACAGGCCTTGGCGCAGCAACGACGTCGACACGACCTGACCGCGGCCGGTGCGTTCACGCGCGACGAGTGCGGCGCACACACCGCTCGCCATCGTCATGGCGGCGGAGTGGTCGCCCATCCCGCCCCGCTGGAACGGCGGCGTCCCGCCCGGCGACGTGAGCAGGTGCGCGATCCCCGAACGGGCCCAGAACGCGCCGATGTCGTACGCCGCGCGGTCCTTCTCGGGACCGTCGAGCCCGTAGCCGGTGATCGCCGCGTACACGAGTCGCGGCCAGCGCGCGGTGACGGTCTCGGGGTCGAGGCCGACGCGCGCGAGCCCCGCGAGCCGGACGTTCGTGAGGAACACGTCCGCGCGCGCAAGGAGGTCGTACGCGACGGCCCGTCCGTCGTCCGTCGCGAGGTTGACCACGATGCTGCGCTTGGAGCGGTTGTCGAGCTCGAACGGCGGGTTGAACGGGACGTCGCCGCCGAGCATGGCGCCGAACGTGCGCCCCGGGTCACCGGCCGGCGGCTCGATCTTCACGACGTCGGCTCCCCAGTCGGCGAGGATGCCGCCCGCGCCGGGCCCCGCGACCCAGACGCCCAGCTCGACCACACGCACTCCGTCCAGCGGGCCCATCCACCCTCCTTCCTCGTGGCGCGCAGCTTGCCACCAGCCCGTACGGCGACAGCGCGCCGGGCCGGAGCAGCGAGTCCTCCTACACTCCCGCGCATCGACGTGCTCGTGATCTGCACCGGCAACATCTGCCGTTCGCCGATGGGCGAAGCCCTGCTCCGACGTCACCTCGACGTGCGCGGGCTGCCCGCGCGCGTCCACTCGGCCGGCACGATGCGCTGGAGCGGCCCCGCGTCCGACGAGGCCGTCGACGCGATGCGCGAGCACGGCCTCGACCTGTCCGCGCACCGCAGCCGCTCGCTGACGCCAGAGCTGGTCGCCGACGCCGACCTGGTGCTCGGGATGACCCGCGCGCACGTCGAGTTCGTGACGACCCGCTGCCCGGACGCCGCCGACAAGACGTTCATGGTGCGCGAGCTCGCGCGGCTGGGGCGCGCCATCGGCCCCCGAGCCGACGGCGAGCCCGTCGGCGCGTGGCTCGCGCGCGTGGCTGCCCTTCGCGAACCCGACCGTCCGGTCGGCCACCCCCAGGACGAGGTCGACGACCCGGTCGGCCAGCCGCTCGACGTCTACCGCCGCACGGCCGCGATCCTCGATGCGTCGCTGGGCGCGATCGCGGACCTCCTCGCCGGCATCGAGGAGTCGGGCGCGGCATGACGACGCGCCGTGAACGCCGCGGGGCACGCGGGCGCGCGGGGCGCGGGAACGGCGCGCGCACCTGGCCCCAGTTCTCGTGGATCAACTTCGCGCGGCGCTACGTCCTCGCGCTCGGCCTGTGCTTCGTGGTCATCGCCGGCGGCGTCGTCGGGATGCGGACGAGCGTCGACCAGAAGCTGTCGCGCATCAAGACGCGCAAGGGGCTCACGCTCTCGCACGAGCCTGCCGCGAACTCCGGCAACTTCCTCGTCATCGGGTCCGACTCGCGCGCCTTCGTCAACAACGCGGCACAGGCACAGGCGTTCGGCAGCGCGCAGCAGGAGGGCGGTCAACGCTCGGACACGATCATGATCGCCCACGTCGATCCGTCGCAGAAGCGGATGCTCGTCGTCTCGCTCCCGCGCGACACGATCGTGAACGTTCCCGGGATGGGGCGGACGAAGATCAACGCCGCGTTCAACGCCGGGCCGCAGCGGCTGATCGACACGATCAAGCTCAACTTCAACGTCGACATCCAGCACTACATCGAGGTCGGGTTCGACTCGTTCTCGGGCATCGTCGACGCGATCGGTCACGTGCCGATCGTGTTCCCGGCGCCCGCGTACGACCCCTGCACCGGGCTGTACATCCCGGCCTCCGGCACCCAGGAGCTCAACGGGCAGACCGCGCTCCAGTACGTCCGCTCGCGCCACCTCCTCTACTACGAGGACGGGAAGTGGCGTGACGCGAGCCCCCGCGCGGACCTCGACCGCATCGCGCGCCAACAGGGGTTCATCCGTCAGCTCGCGACGCTCGCCTTCAAGAAGGCCGAGAAGGACGTCTTCGCCGCGAACGACATCGCGGACAGCATCGTGTCCAAGCTGACCGTCGACGCGAGCCTGGCCCAGAACCACGGTGAGCTGCTCGCGCTGGTGCGCGCGTTCCGCGACGTCAACCCGTCGGACCCGTCGACGTTCGCGACGTTGACGCTCCCCGTGCGCGAGTCGGGGAACGGGTTGGCGCTGCAGCAGCCCGACGCGGACGAGCTGTTCCAGCGGCTCCGCACGTTCGGCGGTCCCCCGCCCGCGCCGAAGGACGTCCACCCGCAGCAGATCAGCGTGCGCGTGCTCAACGGGACGGGCGTCTCCGGCCAGGCGAGCAACGTCCTCCAGACGCTCACGAGCCAGTACCACTTCATCGGCGCGGGTGTCGGCGACGCGCCCGCCACGACGGAGACCGAGGTCCACTACCGCCCGCAGCAGCTGGACTCGGCACGTGTCGTGCAGCTCTACCTGGGTGGCGTCGGCCGGCTGGTGGACGATCCGAACCTGACCGACTCGACGGTCGTCGTCGTGCTCGGGACGGACTTCAAGGCCGTCCTCCCGCCCGCGGTGCTGTACGCGGTCACCCTCGACCAGATCGCGAGCACGCCGTCGACCAGCACCACGACGACGACCACGACCGGTGTCGTCGCGCCGAAGCCGCCGACCTACCTGTCGAAGCAGGAGTGCGCGCCGTAGTGAGTACCCGGGCAGGGGACTCCGACGACAACGAGGTCGTTGCGGTCGACACCAACGGCGAGGCCCTGACGCGCAACCAGCTCGCGCGCCGGGACCGCGTCATCAAGGCCGCGATGGCGTTGGCGGCCGAGGGCGGGTACGACGCCGTCCAGATGCGTGACGTCGCCGCGCAGGCGAACGTCGCGCTCGGGACGATCTACCGGTACTTCTCGTCGAAGGACCACCTGCTCGCGGCCACGCTCGTCGAGTTCTCGCGCGCGGTCCAGGTCCGGATGGAGCGCAGGCCGCCGCGTGGCGTGTCGCCCGCCGACCGCGTCGTCGACGCCGTCCGGCGCGCGATGGCGGCCATCGAGCGCCAGCCCCGTCTCGGCAAGGCGATGGTGAGCGCGATCTCGTCACCCGATCCCGCGGTGTCGGAGTGCCAGGCCGAGATGAGCGCCATCATGGTGCAGCTGCTGTCCGAACCGATGGGCGACATGGACCCCGCGCGCAAGTTGCGCATCGTGTCCGTGCTCTCGCACGTGTGGTTCTCGGCGCTGCTCGGGTGGGTCAACGACTGGGCGAACGTCGGCGACGTCGGCGACGAGCTCGAGTCCGCGGCGCGCCTGCTGCTGCCCGACGCGTAGCCCGCAGCGCGCGTTTCGTGCCCAATTGCCGCGCAGAAATGGAATGTGTTCTACTCGGGCCGTGACCGAGCTGCAGGCAACGACGCACACGATCGAGTTCCCCTACACACGCACGCTCGGGCCCGTGATCGGGCCGTTCCTCACCGGACTGCGCGACGGGAGGATCCTCGGCATCCGGTGCCGCGACCGCGTGCTGGTCCCGCCGCAGGAGTACGACCCCGAGACGGGCGACGCGCTCGAGCCGCCGCTCGTCGAGGTCGGTCCCGCGGGCACCGTCGAGACGTGGGCGTGGGTGAGCGAGCCGACCCGCAAGCACCCGCTCGACCGGCCGTTCGCGTTCGCGCTCGTCAAGCTCGACGGCGCGGACACCGCGATGGTGCACGCCGTCGACGCCGGCTCCATCGACGCGATGCGCACGGGCATGCGCGTCACACCGCGCTGGCGCGCCGAGCGCAAGGGCCGCATCGACGACATCGAGTGCTTCGTCCCCGAGGGAGGTGCCGCATGACCGCCGCGAAGAGCGACACCGCTGTGACGGGCGACGAGCCCGTCACGATGATGGAGTACTTCATGTCGCTGACGTACACGGACGTCGTCAGCCCGCCCGTCGTGCGCTTCCGCGAGGCGCTCATGGAGGGCCGGCTCATCGCGCAGCAGTGCCCGAAGTGCCACCTCGTGTACGTGCCGCCGAAGGGCTACTGCCCGATCGACACCATCGAGCTCGACGAGCGCAACGAGATCCAGCTCGCCGACCGCGGAGTGGTGACGAACTACACGATCGTCACGCCCGTCCAGTACTACGGGCAGAAGGAGACCGAGCCGTTCGTGCGCGCGTCGATCCTGCTCGACCCGCCCGGCGGGATGCTGATCCTCCAGGACATCCTCGACATCCCGACGGACGAGGTCCGCGCGGGCATGCGGGTCGAGGCCGTGTGGGCGAAGCCCGGCGAGCGCAACGTCGACGAGGTCGGGAACCGGTCGGGGAGCGCGCTGGAAGGCTCGCTGCGCGGCTTCCGGCCGACCGGCGAGCCCGACGTGCCGGCCGACAGCTTCAGCGACAAGGTGTGGTGATGGCGAGCTCACTCAAGGACGTCGCGATCATCGGGTACGCGCAGGCGCGCAACGAGCGCCAGGCGCAGCAGACCGAGGTCCAGTTCCTGTTCCCGGTGATCAACGAGGCGCTGGAGATGTCGAAGATCCCGCGCCGCGAGATCGGGTTCACGTGCGCGGGGAGCTGCGACTACCTGTCGGGGCAGACGTTCGCGTTCGTGATGAACCTCGAAGCGGTCGGCGCGTGGCCGCCGATCACCGAGAGCCACGTCGAGATGGACGGCGCATGGGCGCTGTACGAGGCATGGGTGCGGTTGCAGCACGAGGACATCGACACCGCGCTCGTGTTCGGCTCGGGGAAGTCGTCGCCCGGTGTGCCGGCCGAGATCTATCCGCTGCAGACCGACCCGTACACGCTCACGCCGCTCGGCGTCGACCCGGTGTCGTTCGCCGCGCTGCAGGCACGCGCGTTGCTGGACGCCGGGAAGGTCACCGAGCGGCAGATGGCGGAGATCGCCGCGCGGAGTCGCCGCGACGCGATGAAGAACCCGTACGCCCAGGTGACCGGCGAGTTCGACGTCGACGAGCTGCTCGCGCAGCCCTACGTCACCGCGCCGCTGCGCAAGCACGACCTGCCGCCGATCTCCGACGGCGCGTGCGCGGTCGTGCTCGCGACGGCCGACAAGGCGCGCGAGGTGTGCGAGCGGCCCGCATGGATCCGTGGGATCGACCACCGCATCGAGGCGCACCAGCCGGGCCTGCGCGACCTCACCGTCTCGACGTCGACCAGGCTCGCCGCCGAGGGCGCGGGCGTCGGCGACCGCCCCGTCGAGGTCGCGGAGCTGTCCGCCACGTTCACGCACCAGGAGCCGATCCTGCGCGAGGCGCTCGGCCTCGGCGACGACGTCGCGGTGAACCCGTCGGGTGGTGCGCTGGCGGCGAACCCCGTGATGGCGGTCGGGCTCGCGCGCATCGCGGAGGCGGCGAAGCAGATCGTCGAGGGCGGCCGCTCGCGCACGCTCGGTCACGCGACGTCGGGCATGTGCCTGCAGCAGAACCTCGTCTGCGTCTTGGAGGGCGACTCGTGACGAACCTCGGTGAACCCTGCGCGGTCGTCGGCTTCGGGCAGACGAAGCACAAGAAGCGCCGCGACGACCTGTCGCTCCCCGGGCTCGTCCGCGAGGCCGCGCTGCGGGCGCTCGAGGACGCCGAGATGACGTGGAGCGACATCGACGCGGTCGTCATCGGCAAGGCGCCCGACCCGTTCGAGGGCGTGATGATGCCGGAGCTGTCGCTCGCCGACGCGCTCGGCGCGAACGGCAAGCCGATGATGCGCGTCCACACGGCCGGGAGCGTCGGTGGGTCGACGACGATCGTCGCGACGTCGCTCGTCCAGGCCCGTCGCCACAAGCGCGTGCTGACCGTCGCGTACGAGAAGCAGTCCGAGGGCAACGCGCAGTGGGGTCTCGCCGGCGGGCGGAGCGGGAGCATGGGCGCGGGCGGCATCTTCGCCCCGTGGATGCGCTCCTACATCCGGAACTCGGGCGCGCCCGAGCACATCGGGTGGCAGGTCGCGGTGAAGGACCGGCTCAACGCGCTCAAGAACCCGTACGCGCACCTCCACCTGCCGGACATCACGATCGAGAAGGTGAAGGAGTCCCCGATGCTGTGGGACCCGATTCACTTCCTCGAGTCGTGCCCGAGCTCCGACGGCGCGGCCGCGATGGTGCTCACCGACGAGGAGGGCGGCCGCAAGGCGTCGAAGCAGCCGGCGTGGGTGATCGCGACCGCGATGCGCAGCGAGCTCGGCTCGTTCCCCGGGCGTGACACCGTGCGCCCGCAAGCGGGCGTCGAGTGCGCGCACATGCTGTACGAGGCCGCGGGCATCACGAACCCGCGCACGCAGATCGACGTCGCCGAGCTCTACGTGCCGTTCTCGTGGTACGAGCCGATGTGGCTCGAGGGCCACGACATCGCGGGCCCGGGCGAGGGCTGGAAGATGGTCGACTCCGGCGAGACCGAGATCACGGGCGCGTTCCCGGTCAACCCGTCGGGCGGCGTGCTGTCGTCGAACCCGATCGGTGCGTCGGGGATGCTCCGCTTCGGGGAGGCTGCGCAGCAGGTGCGCGGCCAGGCCGGCGAGCACCAGGTCCCCGGTGCAAAGGTCGCGCTCGCGCAGGCGTACGGCGGTGCGGCGCAGTACTACGCGATGTGGGTGGTCTCGTCCGACCCGCATCCGTCGTTCTCGTGAGTCCTTCCCGCGTCTGTGACGGGCGCGTCGTCATCGTCACGGGCGCCGGGCGCGGCATCGGTCGCGAGCACGCGCTCGAGTTCGCGCGCCAGGGCGCGAAGGTCGTCGTCAACGACCTCGGCGCCGACGTCGATGGCACCGGCGGCTCGACCGGCCCCGCGGGCGAGGTCGTCGACGCGATCCGCGGCATGGGGGGCGAGGCGGTCGCGAACGGCGACGACGTGTCCGACTGGGACGGCGCGAAGCGGATCGTCGACACCGCGATCGACACGTTCGGGAAGCTCGACACGCTCGTCAACAACGCCGGCATCCTGCGCGACCGCATGCTCGTCAACATGACGGTGGACGAGTGGGACGCGGTGATGCGCGTGCACCTGCGCGGTCATTTCTGCACGACGCGTCACGCGGCCGCCTACTGGCGCGAGCAGACGAAGGCGGGCGAGGACGTGCACGCGCGTGTCGTGTGCACGAGCTCGGGTGCCGGCCTCTACGGCAACGTCGGTCAGGCGAACTACGCGGCTGCGAAGTCCGGCATCGCCACGTTCGCGCGTGTCGCGGCCGCGGAGCTCGGACGCTACGGGGTGACCGTGAACGCGATCGCGCCGTCGGCCCGGACGCGGATGACCGAGGACACGTTCCCCGAGATGATGGCCAAGCCCGCGGAGGGGTTCGACGTGATGGACCCCGCGAACATCTCGCCGCTCGTCGTGTGGCTCGGCAGCAACGACGCCGACGGCGTGACCGGTCACGTGTTCGAGGTCGTCGGCGGTCAGGTCTGGATCGCCGACAACTGGCGGCCGCTGCCCGGCGCGGACAAGGGCGACCGCTGGGAGCCCGGCGAGCTCGGCCCCGTCGTGCGGGACCTCGTGGCCAAGGTCGAGCCGATACCCGTCATCGGAGCGCAGTGAGCGAGCGCGACCATGAGTACGGAGCGGCGAGCGGCCGCGAGGCGGGTATCCCGCCTCGCAGCGAGCGCGACCATGAGCAAGAGTCCCCCGAGGACCGCGCCTTCCGGGAGGAGGCGCGCGCCTGGCTCGCCGCGCACGCGAAGCCTCGGCGAGGTGAGAGCGAATTCACGCGTCGGTACGCGTCGGCGGACAACTCGCCCGCGGCCGACGCCGAGCACGTCCGGTTGTGCCGGGAGTGGCAGCGGACGCTGTTCGAAGGCGGGTTCGCGGGGATCAACGTGCCGAAGGAGTACGGCGGCAGGGGCGGCACCGCGAAGCAGGCTCGCATCTTCGCCCAGGAGCAGGCCCGCTTCGACGTGAACTCGGGTGTGTTCGCGGTCGGGCTCGGGATGGTGGTGCCGACGTTGCTCGCGCACGGCACCGAGGAGCAGAAGTACCGATACATCCCCGCGTTGCTCCGGGGCGACGAGGTGTGGTGCCAGCTGTTCAGCGAGCCGGGCGCCGGCTCCGACCTCGCCGGGCTGCGGACCCGGGCCGTGCGCGACGGCGACGAGTTCGTCGTCGACGGGCAGAAGGTCTGGAACTCGGGTGCTCACCACAGCGACATGGGGATCCTGCTCGCGCGCACCGACGTCGACGTCCCGAAGCACCGCGGCATCACGTACTTCCTCGTCGACATGCGCACGCCGGGCATCGACGTGCGGCCGCTCCGGCAGATCAACGGCGTCGCGCACTTCAACGAGGTGTTCCTGAGCGACGTGCGCATCCCGGTCGCGAACGTCCTCGGCGAGGTGAACGGCGGATGGGCGGTCGCGCAGACGACGCTCGCGAACGAGCGCAACATGATCGGCGGTGGCACCGGCGGCGGGGCGGGTGTCGGCTTCGGCGACTTCAAGCGTCTCGCGCAGGAGTACGGGGTCGCCGGCGACCCCGTGATCCGGCAGGGCCTCGCCGACGCGTTCATCCGCTTCGAGGTCATCAGGTACCTCGGCGCGCGTGCGCAGGCCGCGATCCGCGCCGGGAAGATGCCCGGGCCGGAGAGCTCCGTGCTGAAGCTGTCGATGTCGGAGCACGTCGCGCGGAACGGCGACCTCGCGCTCGCGATCCAGGGCGCGGCCGGAATGCTGATCGGCAGCGACGCGACGCAGAACGGCCTCTGGCAGCAGCAGTTCCTCGGTCAGTGGGGCATCCGCATCGGCGGCGGCACCGAGCAGATCCAGCGCAACGTCATCGGCGAGCGCGTCCTCGGCCTTCCCGCGGAGGCGCGCCCCGACAAGACCCTGCCGTTCCGGGAGCTGCTCTCGAGCTGACGCCCCCGGCCGAGCTCTGATGGATTCGAC